>DUVY01000113.1 GCA_012840805.1 Clostridiales bacterium
AACAGCCCATTATGGCGTTTAAAAGGATACCGAATACGCCCTTTTTTTTGATTTTTAAAAGCCAGCACGAAAAAACAATAACAGCTATGCCTAGAATAATGGAAGTTATTATCTCTATAACAAAGACAAACATATTATATTATACTTGGCTTGTCCTAAAACTAGAATAATAAAAGAAGAACAAATGACAAAAAAATTAAAATCTTAATTCCAAAAAATTATTTAATCTTGCATAATTTGATTTTATTATCAAAAAACTCTACGCCCGCGTAGCCTTCGCTTAATAGTTTTTCATATTGAGCGTAATCCAAACAATGTATAATTTTTTGGTAAGATTGGTCTATTAAGATATCGCGGTCGATAAACTTTATCAAATACCCAAAGTCAATATCAAAACTACGCTTAACGCTTACCAGCCTAAAGTTTCTTCTAAAAAAGAAATTAAGGCTCGCTTGGTTTTCCAGCTGAACCACAGCGCAAAGACAGATATCTTTTTTGTCTTTTACGCTGGTGATCAAATAATCATAAAGCTTGCCCGCTATGCCTTGGTTTCTGTAGCCTTTCCGCGTCATTACGCCCGAATACTCGCAAACTTTATGATTAAAAACATGCGGGTAATATGTATTGATAATTTTTTTTAGGATTTGCCCGTATTTTTTATCAAAGTCTATCGCGCTTATGCCTATGATTTTTTGGTTGTCCAAAACGGCGGCCATTATTCCCCCGCCGCCTAAAATGTTTTTTATGTCGTCGTCTTGATAGGGATAAAAAAATTCCTTGCGTTCCAAATACTCAATCTGTTGCCGATAAAAAGCCCGAATATCCTCAAAATAATCAAGATTTAGTTTTTTTATTTCCATAACTTCGCTACATCTGTTCTATGGGTTTTAGCAAAAGCAATTCCATACCGGTCTTAAGACAATTCTTGACCGCCAAGGTAATCAACAGCCGGGCCTTTTGGATTTTGGGGTCGTCGTCAAGGATCTTATAATCAAAATAAAATTTGTTATAGCCTTTGGCAATGTCCATAATCGCGTTGGCTATTATGGACGGCTCATAATCTTGCGCCGCCAAGACAATCTTGTCAAAGAACGCGTCTATGTGTTTTATAAGCGTCCAGGTATTGTCGTCTATGTCAAAATCGGCTTTAACATCTTGCAAGCTTTGGGGCAATAAGAAATTATTATAATCCGCGCCTGATTTTTTTAACACGCTGCAGCAGCGGGCGTGAGTATATTGCAAATACGGTCCAGACTCGCCCTCAAAGTTTAGCGCCCTGTCCCAAGTAAATACGATATCTTTTATTTTGGAATTGCACAGGCTGGAAAAAATCACGGCGCCCACGCCTACGGCTTCGGCGATTTGGTCTATATCCTTAGCGTTCGGATTTTTTTCTTTTATGATATTTTTGATTTTTTCCACGGCTTTGTCCAAGACATCAATCAGTTTGACCATTTTGCCGCCTCTTGTGGACATCGCCCCGTCTTCCAGACTTACCATTCCGTATGAGACATGGACCAAGTCTTTTGCCCATTCATATCCCATAAGCTCCAAAACCTTAAAAAGCTGTCTAAAATGCAGGTTTTGCTGATAGGCAACCACATAAAGACATTTATAAAAATCATAAGTATCTTTTCTGTATATGGCGGCGGCAAGGTCGCGCGTGGCGTAAAGGCTCGCCCCGTCGCTTCTTAATATCAGGCACGGCGGCATATCGTATTTGTCCAAATTGACGACTTTTGCCCCGTCGCTTATCTGGATTAAGTTTTTTTGCTCTAGTTTTTGGACAACAGGGCCGACCTTATCGGCAAAAAAGCTCTCGCCCAAATAAGAATCAAAACTTATGCCCAATCTTTGATAAATCTTACCGATATTTTCCAAAGTGATTTCTTTAAATTTTTGGTATATCTGAACGGCTTCGGGGTCGTTTTGTTCTATTTTTTTGGACCACTCGCGCGCTATGTCGTCTAATTCGGGATTGGTGTTTGCTTTTTTGTGATAGCGCGTATAAAGCTCGTGTAGCTCGTTCAGCCCGTTTTTTTCAAGTTTTTGCGGACTACTCCACATTTTATAAGCACAGATCAGCTTGCCAAATTG
The DNA here is from genome assembly GCA_012840805.1 of Clostridiales bacterium. GTDB lineage: Bacteria > Bacillota > Clostridia > Christensenellales > DUVY01 > DUVY01. Next base: position 2,098 of record DUVY01000113.1, read on the forward strand.
CGTGCCAAAGTCGCCCAGATGGTTGATGCCTATGGATTTGTAGCCCAAATAATTAAAAATCCTATACAACGACCCGCCTATCGCCGTAGTTGAGAGATGTCCCATATGAAAATGTTTGGCGATATTAATTGACGAATAATCAATGCAGATTACCCTGCCTTGCCCTAAGTCTGTTTTGGGCGCGCCGTTTTTATATCCGTCAACTACATCTTTGATAAATTTTGGGCGGTTAAGATAAAAGTTAAGATAGCCGTTGACGGCGTTTATCTTGTCCAACTCGGCGGGCAAAGGTTTTTGGTTTATTTTTCGCGCCAAAGAATCGGCTATATTAATAGGCGAATTTTTTAATACCTTGCTAAGCTTAAAACAAGGCAGCGCGAAGTCGCCCAAATCAGGCTGGGGCGGCGTGCTTAGGTAGTATTTTATCTGTTCTTGGGTCAAATCCAACGCTTCAAGATTGTCATATACAAGCTGGGAAATTAATTGTTTATAATCCATTTATAAAAATCCTTGCCAAAATTTTTGGGAATATTAAATGAAAATATTATATCTTTTAAAGCCGATAATGTCAATTGACGGGCTTTATAAGCCAAAGAACAAAACAAAATAATTTTTTATTAAAAAATAAATAAATTTCGAATAATTGAAAATACTAAGTATTGAAATAAGGCGACAAGCCTTACAAATTTATAATAACTTAGGAGGACCAATATGCCTAATCAAAAATGGAAACCTGGCGAAAACGCCCCCGAATCCGGCGAGTATCAATTGATGGATACTAACGGTCAGGGCACAGGCGCTTTTGTTACCATGGAAAAAGGAAACAGATTTCCCCCGACTGACAAAGAAGGACAGTATTATTCAAAATAATCTTTGTTAACAAACAAAAAATTAAAAAAGCAAAAACGAGTATTTAGGACTCGTTTTTGCTTTTTTATATAAAAGGACCGTCCAAAGACAGCCCTGTAAGGTTCATAAATTATTCGTTGTCAAGCTCTTCGTCCATGCTCGCGACCGCCACGCAAACTACTTCGCTACCATTGCCCATTTTCATAAGCCTTACGCCTTGCGTGTCGCGGCTTATCTTAGATATGTCTTGACAAGGCATTCGTATCATTATGCCGTTGCTCGAAATAAGCATAATATCGTCGTCGGGCGAGACTTGTTTTAGGTTGACCAATAGCCCTGTCTTTTCGTTAAACACGCCCGCCTTTATGCCCTTGCCGCCGCGAGATTGCAACCTGTATTCATCTATCTCTGAGCGTTTGCCGTATCCGTATTGCGATACCGTCAATATCTCATAGCCGGGCTTAATTACTGTCATATCCACGACATGATCGCCTTTATCTAGATTAATGCTTTTGACGCCTTGGGTGTCTCTACCCATAAGCCTTACTTCTTTTTCGCTAAACCTTATGCACTTGCCTTGGGCGCTGGCGACTAAGATATGGTCCTTGCCGTTGGTAAGCTGAACGCTTATTAGCTCGTCGTCGTCGACCAGCTTTATCGCTATCTTGCCGTCCCTTCTAATCTTGGCAAATTCGGACAAGGCGGTCTTTTTGATAAGACCGTTCTTGGTAGCCATTATAAGATTGCCTTTGGTGACGTCTTCGTCCAAAGGTATGCAAGCGGTAATCTTTTCGTTGTTTTCTAGCTCGAGCAGATTGACAATAGCTCTACCCCTTGCCGTTCTTTGCGCCTCGGGCACTTCGTAAGCCTTTAGGCTGTAAACTTTGCCCTTATTGCTAAAGAACAACAAATCCGAGTGCGTGCTTGTGACGAACATATTCTCCACAAAGTCTTCTTCTTTGGGTCTGTGCGCCGTAATACCCTTGCCGCCGCGGCGCTGGGCTCTGTATTCGTCGGCGGGCAGGCGCTTGATATAGCCAAAGTGGGTCATTGATATAACCACATCTTCTTTTTCTATCATATCGGCTATATCAATCTCGCCATAGTCAAGCGAAATCTCGGTTTTTCGCGGCTCGCCGTAAGCTTGTTTTATCTCGATCAATTCGGTTTTTATTATATTTTCTATCTTTTCTCGCGAATTGAGTATGCTCTTTAACTCGTTTATAAGATTGGTCAGACTTACCAATTCTTCGTTGAGCTTTTCAACCTCCAAAGAAGTCAACCTTTGCAATCTCATCTCTAAGATAGCGTTAGCCTGTTTGTCGCTCAACATAAACCGATTGATTAACTGTTCGGCGGCCTCAAACTTATCGCGGCTGCCTTTTATAATCTTGATTACTTCGTCAATATTGGCGAGCGCTATTACCAAGCCCTCGACTATATGATATCTTTCCTCGGCTTTTTGCAAGTCGTAACGGGTGCGCCTTGTTATGACTTCTCTTTGGTGCTCTAGATAATAATAAAGCGCTTCTTTTAGGTTTAATATTTTGGGCTCGCCGTTTACAAGCGCCAATATAGTTATTCCCCCCGAAACCTGCAGATTGGAATGCTTATATAACTGATTCAATACTATAGAAGCTTGAGCGTCCCGCCTTACTTCTATGACTATGCGCATTCCCTGTCTGTCGGACTCGTCCCGTATATCCAATATGCCTTCTATACGCTTGTTTTTCACAAGGTCGGCTATTTGTTCTATTAATCGGGATTTGTTGACTTGATGCGGCAATTGGGTAACTAATATTCGGGTTTTGGTAGGCGTGCCGTCTTTTGCGTGGGCGTATTCGTCAATCTCGCATTTGGCTCTAACCGTAATGCCGCCTCGCCCTGTTTTGTAAGCGCGGCGGACATTGCCTCTGCCCATAATCACCCCGCCCGTGGGATAATCAGGACCAGGAATAATCTGAATAAGCTCGTCAATCGTTATATCGGGGTTGTCTATCAGGGCGATTACGCCGTCAATTACTTCGTTTAGGTTATGGGGCGGAATATTGGTCGCCATGCCCACCGCGATACCGTCCGAGCCGTTTACCAATAGATTGGGGAATTTAGAAGGCAAGACAACAGGCTGTTGCAGCGTTTCGTCAAAGTTGGGATAAAAATCAACAGTCTCTTTGTCTATGTCTTTAAGTAGCTCGCCGCTTATTTTGGACAATCTCGCCTCGGTGTATCTTTGTGCAGCGGGCGGATCGCCGTCAATCGAGCCAAAGTTGCCGTGCCCGTCCACAAGCGGAACGCGCATGCTAAAGTCTTGCGCCATCCTTACAAGCGCCAAATAAACCGCGCTGTCGCCGTGGGGGTGGTATTTGCCCAAAACATCGCCCACGATACGCGCGCATTTTCGGTAGGGTTTAGAACTGTCCAAGCCCAATTCGTGCATTGAATACAAAATCCTGCGCTGAACGGGTTTTAGTCCGTCTCTTATATCGGGGATGGCTCTGCTTACATTGACCGCCATCGCATAAGCTATAAATGATTTTTTGAGTTCGTCGTTAATTTGAACTTTTTTTACTTTGCTTTTCTTTAGCGTTTCAAAAAACTCTTCTTTGTTTAATGAATTATCTTGTCTCTTTTTTGCCATTTTTTATTATCTACCTAGCCTTTGCCTAAAATTATATATCCAACTCTTTGACAAGCGTCGCGTTCTCTTCTATAAACTGGCGTCTTAACTCGGGAACCTCGCCCATCAAAATAGAAAACATTTCGTCCGCTTCTAACGCGTCTTCCATAGTAACTTGCATCATAGTGCGCGTTTCGGGGTTCATAGTAGTGTGCCAAAGCTGATCGGCGTTCATCTCGCCCAAGCCCTTGTATCTTTGGATAACCGCGTTTTTCCGTCCCATTTGGCTCAAAGTCTCTTCCAACTCGGCATCGCTGTAACAATAGACATCTTTGCCGCCGCGGCTGACCTTATACAAAGGCGGCTGCGCGATATATATATGGCCTTTTTCTATCAAGGGTCGCATATACCTAAAGAAAAATGTCAAAAGCAAAATTCTTATATGGCTTCCGTCCACATCGGCGTCCGTCATGCAAATAATACGGTTGTATCTTAGCTTAGACGCGTCAAAATCGTCTGAAATGCCGCAGCCAAACGCCGTAATCATATTTTTTATCTCGTTGTTTTCTAAGACCTTATCAAGCCGCGCTTTTTCCACATTGAGAATTTTTCCCCTAAGCGGCAAAATAGCCTGAAAACGCCTGTCCCTGCCTTGTTTAGCGGTGCCGCCGGCAGAATCGCCCTCCACAATATAAATTTCGCACAACTGAGGATCGGTTTCCGAGCAATCGGCTAGCTTGCCCGGCAGGGTCGAGGATTCCAAAACGGACTTGCGTTTGGTTAATTCTCGCGCCGCTCTAGCGGCTTCTCGGGCTCGCTGCGCGGTAAGGCATTTCAAAACCAACTCTCTCGCTTCCTTGGGGTTTTCCTCCAAAAAAGCGCCAAAACCCTCTTGCATAGCCCGCTCAACCATGCCTCTTATCTCGGAATTGCCTAGCTTGGTCTTGGTCTGCCCCTCAAATTGCGGCTCTAAGAGCTTGACGCTTATTATCGCGCTGATGCCCTCTCTCACATCTTCGCCCGCCAACCTTTCGTCATCCTTTAAGATATTTAATTTTTTGCCGCAGTCGTTAATAATCTTAGTAAGCGAGTTTCTAAACCCCACAAGGTGAGTTCCGCCTTCCTCAGTATTGATGTTATTAGCGTAAGTGTAAATCACTTCGTTATAGCTTTCGTTATATTGCAAAGCGATCTCCACCTGCCCTTCTTCGTACTCGTAATCCATATAGACAGGCTGGTTAAACAAAGTCTCTTTCGCGCGGTTAAGATAATTCAAAAAGTCAACAATCCCGCCCTCATAACAAAAGGTATCGCTGCGTTCTATCTCAGGTCTAAAGTCATTAAGCTCAATGGTAAGACCTTTGTTAAGATAGGCGACCTCCCTAAGTCTTGACTTTAACATATCATAAGAAAACTCTATAGTTTCAAATATGTCCGCGTCGGGCATAAAGGTTATCTTTGTTCCCGTATCGTCGGTATCGCCAATTACTTGCAGGCTTGTTTGCGGGACGCCGCGGTTATATTTTTGGATATATTTTTTGCCGTTTTGATGAACCTCAACCTCAAGCCACTCGCTCAAAGCGTTGACCACCGACAAGCCCACTCCGTGCAGCCCGCCGCTAACTTTATACCCGCCTTGACCGAACTTGCCGCCAGCGTGAAGCTTGGTCAAAACCACCTCAACCGCTGAGATTTTTTCTTTTTTGTGGATGCCTGTGGGGATTCCTCGTCCGTTATCGGATACGGCGCAAGAGCCGTCCTTGTTAAGACTGACGGTAATTTTGGTGCAATATCCCGCCAGCGCCTCGTCCACGCTGTTATCCACGATTTCCACAACCAAGTGGTGCAAGCCCTGCTCGTCGGTCGAGCCTATATACATTCCCGGTCTTTTTCTTACCGGATCCAGCCCTTCCAAAACCTGAATATTGCTCTCGTCATATGAATAAACATTTTTTTCATCGGTATAGTTTTTTATGGTCATATAACACTCCAGTCAGTTAAAATTATTGAATGACAACATACTTAATTATAGCACAAATCAGCCCTGCCGAAAAGCAAATCAAGGGGCTCAAAAACACAATATTATAAAATACGGCTTTAAACTAGGTTTTTTGACGCGAAAGGCTTTGTCCCGACAAAGACATTAGTTGACATTTCGCGCCTTAAAACGCCCAAAATCTAATATTGAATAAAAAGCGTAAAAATAAGTCAAATTTATTATATAGACAAAACATCAATAAAAGGCGGGTTTTTATATTGCGAAACGATATAAATTATCTAAAAAAAGAAATGGACGAAGCGCACAAAAGCCTTATCCAAAGCGCGCCCGACGAGGTCAACGACAGGATTTTGAGATACATTGACGCCAAAGAAAGATACTTTTTGGCGCTTAAGGATGTGTAAATAAAAAAAGGGCTTAATATTATAAGCCCTAGTTTTTTTAGTTATTTGGTTTTTAATTATCGTCTTGACCTAACAACTCCACGGCTTTTTGTCTTAGCGGCTTTGAGTCGCCATGGCGCACAAACAGCATTACGATAAACGCCAAAATCATTAATCCCGTTGAATATGGGAACATATACTTAAAGCTGTTGCTTATGTCGGTAATAGCGCCCACTATTATTGGGGTCAGTATTTGGGCGGTCATAGTAAAGCTATAATAAAGCCCGGTAAAAGCGCCTGTGTTATGTTTGCTCGCCATTTCCACGCTCATTACATAAGAATGCACATTGATTGTTGCCCAGCCCGTGCCCACAAAGATAAAGACCAAAACCATAAGTATATTGACCAGATTTATATTGGTTCTAGGCACGGTAAACACCATAATACAAGCTATCAACAAACCTAGGATACAAATCGCTATGCCCGTTAAGACGGTGTTTTTTCTGCCGATTTTGCTGCCCAAAATCCCAGCGGGGACAAAAGCCAAAAAGCCGGCGGCTTGCCCGATAATCAAAGGCAGTTGAAAATCCTCTCTGTTTAGAAACTCATAATAAAAAGTGGAATAAAAAGTCTTCGCGCCGTTATAAGCCATAAACCACAAAAACGCCGCGCTCAGTAGCAAGATAAGGCTAATAAGCTGGGCTTTTGTCAAACCTAGCTTTTTAAACCTGCCGCCTTCCTTTTGCGCTATTAATTTTCGCTGTTCCTCGGACAAGTCTTCCTCGTCTTCCACAAGACCAGCTTGGACCAATAATTTTTTCTTTTCTTCCACAAATTTATTCTCGCGTATGGTTAAAATCATTATGACCAAAGCCAGCAGCATAACGCCTATTACCGTGAGCATAAGCCCCCAGTTTTGAGCGCCAAATTCCACAAACTTAACATCTTCGCCGCCTATGGTTTGGGTGCGCGTTTTCAAGAAAATCCAAGTAAAGCCCATGCTCAAAACGCCGCCTACCACGCCCATAACATTAATAATGGCGTTGGCTTTGCTTCTTAGCGGCTTGGGCGTCACATCGGGCATAAAAGCGACGGCGGGCGAGCGGTAAAGCGACATAAACACCAACAAAAAAGCAGTGGATATCAACATTAACAAAAGGTTTTGGGTTTCGTGCCCCAAAGTTACCAGCATAAGCGCAATCGCCGCCAAAACCGTTCCGCAAATAATAAAGGGCATGCGTTTGCCCAGCTTTAATAATTTGGGATGGTTTTTGAAAATTTTTGGGAAGTCGTCGGACAGCTTGCCCATATAGGGAAGCAAGACCAAAGCCAGCACATTGTCCAAAGCCATAATAACGCCGACAAGCGTTTTATTTTGGGCGAAAGCCGGAAAATTTCTCAAAAATAAAGGCATAACCGCGTCATAAACTTCCCAAAACAAGCAAATCGACATAAAAGCTAAGCCTATGATAAAAGTTCTGCCTATGTTTAATTTAAGAACAGAATTTGAGCTGTTATTATACATATCAATAATCTCCTTATCAATATGTATAAAGTTTATCGTATTTTAAACTATAAGTAAAGAGCAATAATAAATAAATCTTTACAAAAATCTTAAAATATCATTTATTGATTTTTTAGCTGCTTTGTAGCCCAAATCTATCATATCTTCATATCCTTCCTTGCTTGTGGCTTTAAAATTTTTCAAACCAGGCTCTATCAAAACATCGGCAAACCTTTTGCCTATCACAGCGTTGACCGAACCCATTATCCTGATAGTGGCGCCAATTACATCCAAGATCCTTAGGCTGTCCGCGCCTTGACCTCGGGCGCTGTTGACATCTACCGCTATGACTTTGTCCGCGCCCATTACTTTGGCGACATCGCTGGGAATGGTGTTTAGCAATCCCCCGTCCACAAGGTGCATATTATCTATGATTACGGGTCTGAAAAAAAAGGGTATGGCGCAACTCGCGCTTACCGCTTTCGCCACGACGCCGTTTTGGAGCAAGACTTGAGCGCCTTCTTTCAAGTCCACAGCTACGGCGATAAAAGGAGTTTTCAAATCCTGAAAAGTTATATCGCCCAAATACTTTTTCAAAATATTCTCAAGGCGGGAAGTGTCAATAGGCGGCAAGGACAAAACTCGTCTTATAGAGCGTGGGTCTATCTCATGCGCGATATTGACAAGGTCTTGACTATTCGCGCCCGCGCAATACATCGCGCCCACAATCGCGCCCGCGCTTGTGCCCGCAACATAATCAAATTTGATATTATGCTCCTCAAAGGCTTTTATGGCGCCTATATGCGCGAAACCTTTTGCAGCGCCCCCGCCTAAAGCAAGCCCTAAGGAATTTTTTTTGCGTTTTTTGAAAAAGAAAGAAAGCGTCATTATTTTATTATAT
>DUVY01000144.1 GCA_012840805.1 Clostridiales bacterium
AGTGTTTTTAAGCTGTGTAGCAATCTTAGACCTCTCATTCCAACTAAGGGGAACTATCTCCAACATATGAAGATAGTCTTGAGTTAACAAATCCATCTCACCAACTTTATCATAAGAATATTGGTAATCGTTTTTAACCTGTTTTAAATCTTTTAAAATATTAGTCAACTGTTCACTTATCATTCTATCAGCTCCAACTCATCCTCTTTCACTATTTCAGACTCAAACATATCATCTGTCCAATTCCATAATAGTCATTATACTATAATTAGCCAAATCTAAAAGTGAATCTCTAATACTTTCGTCATCATAATCTAAATCTTTATTCATTGTTAATGTTTTAATTCTATTTATTTTTTCAACAAGTCTAGGAACAACATATAACATTTCAAATTCCTCAAATAATTCTGAAAAACTATTACCATAATTTGCATTTTTAAGTTTATACAATTCATGTATTTCATTACATAATTTTTTATGGTTTTCAAAATTAAGATTAAAGTTATCTCCAATCTTATGTTTCATGTTTAATTTCCCTTCCTATTTATTGATTTTTCAACTTCAAATCCCTCTGGAAACCTCTTTTTAAGCTTATTTATATTATGCTCCATAACTTCTTCTGGTGAAGAATTTATAAATGTAGTAGAAACATCTAAACGAAATTTAATATCAGATAATAAGACTTGTACTAAATTACTATCTAAACTATGTCCTTGAAAGAAATGTTTCTTAAAGTGGTCAGATAATAAACCAATACTACTCATTAAACTATTTTTAGCTTTTGTAATATTTAAAAGTTCTAATCCTGTGGTATGGAACAACAAAGCGGTATACCAATAACAGTCTCCAAGCTCGTCTAATTTTCCATCTTCACTTGCCGTTAAAAACTCAATAGTTTCACCACATAAACCCAGTAACCCATTTAATATATTATCCTGAAACGACCTATCTTCGACATTGGTTTTCATTGCTAACTTCACATATTCTTTAAAATCCATATTAAATACCTCCTAATATTTTTTCAATTTTCTTATCAGTTTCTTTAGATATTTCCAATAATTCTTTAATTGACTTGGCATCTGATGTTCTAATTTTTAGCTCTTTAAATCCTTTTAAAGCACTTTCTAGACTACTATAATATCCATAAACTGTTTTATAAGTTTCACCTTTCCTATCTCCATCCTGTCTTACTTTAGTTTCCTCAATAATATAATTCATACTATCACTTATTAAAGTGTACTTATCATCTAAAGGAATATTAACCATTATTTTACCTCCTTGATAATTGCTTTAATTTCACCTTTAAATGTTTCATTCATATAAGAAATGTCTCCCATTTTTCTTACCAGCTCTGGCAGTTTTTTAGTATCTACAACAAACTCAATAACACTACCATCTTTTCTATGTTGTCTATTGGTTTCATCAGTATGTTTGTCATCTTTTATATCTGCAACTATCGCCTTAAAACTTTCCCCGTTTTCCATGTGAATAATCAATTTATCCCCAATATTATTAGAATAATGTGTACCAACAGCTATACAATAGTATTCGTTTACTTTTCTAAGCCCTGTATCAGTCGTGTAACAGTCCTTATTTTGCTGTAATTTATATTGTTCACTAGAAGTATCAGTTATTTTTCTATAATCCATATAAGTTTTTCTAGAGTTATTTTCAGGAACATTTCTACTAATCATATTTCTACTTGGGGACTTTAACTTATCTTTTTCTAAGTCTTTAACTAGCCTCATAAGATTTTTCTTGTCTGAAATAAGTTTCTCGTTCATTTTTAAAATATCATCATGACTTTTCTTTAATTCCTCACTGGTTTTAGATAAAATATAACTATGAATCAGTAAACAGATGATTATTATTAATAAACATATGTTTTTAAGACTATTCACAATCAAGTACCTCCACTCTACAATCTTTAGTTTTCCAATTTCTGTTTTCCAGTTCTTGCTCTAACACTAATCCCATAACCTCTATATCCTCATCTAATTCAAAATTCTCACCTGTTTCAAGATTATAAATTCTTATAACCATTTAATCCCTCCAACCTTTAAACATCTCTTCATATAAATTTTTCATATAGTTATATTTTAAGTTTAATCTGTATTCTGCTAACATTTCATGAATATTGCCACCTAAGAAATATAATTCTACCATCTGGTCAATTATCTCATTCATTCTCCTTTTGGTTATTTTAATAATTACCCATTTCCATATCTTCGTCTGAAATCTCAATTTCTTCTATTTTATAACCTAATTTATCTAAAAATCTTACCCAATCATAACTACTTAATCTGTGGTTTTCAGCAAATATCTCACCATCTATTTTTAATACTTCCCAATCCCCACTATTACATGTTATTAACTTTATCTGTGGTTTACTCATTAATTATCACCTCCATGTTTATGTTAATAATTTATATTCCTTCATTTAATCTTTCCACAATCTCAATAAATTCATTTAAACTTCTAGGTACAAAATGTAAACCTTTAGATTTTTCAATTCTTTTCTTATGAATCCTTTGAGCAGGGGACATTTGATTGTCCCCAACTTTCAACTCAAAGGCTACAAATTTACCATTTATACAAGCTATTATATCTGGTGTACCTTTACCACCCCAACCTGAACCGTGAACATTAATATGGTAAATATTATTGTTTTTCAGGTATTTGATACATTTGTCTTGGAGATTTTTTTCTAGGATAGTAAATCATCTAATGATACATCTTCCTCATCAGAATCCCCTTCAAATCCATTAGCAGGGTACTTGTCCCCTAAATTTACAAAAGTAAGATTTTTACTAGGGTCTTTACTAGAAGGTACAACATTATGTTTGACTTCAGCCTTCATAT
>DUVY01000196.1 GCA_012840805.1 Clostridiales bacterium
ACGACCCTATTCAGGCAACACTCAGGTAACCCCTTTGAAGAGTCATCGTTGCTTCAAGTGCCTAAATACAATAGTGGTTTTACCATATTAGGAAATAGCAGCGTTCGGGATTCTTTATATCACGAGCCTATTGTGGGTGAAACCATTTTTTCAATATGGTTGAAAGGAAGCGACAAGCCCCTTGATGATTTTTACAATGCTAACAAAGTTGAAGGAGAGCAATGGCTTGCGGACAGAGAACAATGGTTATCTGACCACAGAGATTATGCCATTGTGATTGAGGACGATACCTTCTCTATAGTGAGAGACGGGATTGATGTAACCGAAGATGAAGGGGCTTTTAATGGTGGCTCTACAAGCACCATTTACTCAACGTCTTTGAAGTCAGAAGGGGAATGGAGAACTTTGAAGTCCCTTTATGAAGAATTAAAATCATTGACTGATGTTGGGGGAGTGTTAGAGAATTTTTGGATGAATTTTTATGCCCTGTCAAGCAGAAAAAACTGCGGAGATATTCACCAGTTTGGGAAAGTAAAAATGGTTGGAAGGTATTATCAGCAAATAACAAACATAGATGATGGTAGAACAGAGACACAACAAATGAGATACGATTCATTTCCTGTTCTTGTGAAATATGCCGTGGATGACAAGAAACACGTTTGCGAGATAGTTGGTATAAATAGAAAAATATACGCTCAGGTTGATGGCGAGATGTTTAGTTCTGATATGCCGGATCTTGAATACATCACAATCGGCGGAGCCATAAAACCAACAAACTTGGAGGTCGTTAATGGTAGTTTGGGAGACGCAGAGATTGTTAGGCCTGGACAAGAAACAATCATATCGCAAAGGTCACCGTACATAGTTGGTCTAATGGGTCACTCGCTTATTGACAAAATAGAAGAGCCGGGCGTGGGTGATGGGATTGAGCAATCTTTGACAAGAATGCATGATGTTTGTATTTTGTTGAGAGAAAGGGGCTATACCGTTGTAAGTATTGATGATTTAATAAAAATGAGGGCTAATGGCATTTATCCATCAAAGAGGATTGCGTTCTTTGTCTTTGATGACAGGCGAATAGCAAACGTATATCAGAATTTCAGGCACAGGCAGGCAATATCGAAATACGGTTACCCTGCAAACTTAGCAAGTATAATGTATGACACTTATGAAAATAATCCATCTGTTTACCAGCCGATAATAACAGCCATGAGAGGCAATGGATGGAATAACTTATCACACACATATTTTCATAATATTGCTTATAGGGTGAAAAACAGCGTTATTTTATGGGCTGAATTAAAGGAGATCCTTCGTGTTGCCGACCTGTTAAATATGAACAATAACGCCTTGTGTTATTCATATACTCCTGGATGGGATGTTACCCACACGATGTTAGAGATGAGTGGGTTTGCATTGGCGATACTGAACAATGCCCCTTACTACTCTAAATTATCAAGAAATAAATACATGATAGCAAGAGTTAATATGGCCGATGGGGCCAGCTGGGAAAATGTGGATTATTATATATGCTAAGCATTATGATTATAAAGTTGATATTTGGAAATTTTAACTTAGTATATGAAAAGACTTTTAGCGCAAGTTATGCTTTTAGCCGATTACGATAAGACTCAATTAGGTGACGATTAGATGCAGAAATGGCCATTCAACGAAAAGTTATTTAGAC
>DUVY01000114.1 GCA_012840805.1 Clostridiales bacterium
GCGGGACATAATATAATACCTAAGTTCGTCCATAGCGTGATCGTTTTGTTTTTTTGGCATATCGCCCGTGTCCCATCTATAACTTAAAAACTCTTTTATCATATTGACGCAATGCGAAAAGACAAAGAGTTTGGGCTTGCCTTGCGGGTCTTTTTTTAGATAATACTTGACCCTTGAGATGCCCGAAAACACATCTTTGTTGACCTTGTGGTTGACATTGATGTCTTCGTCATAAAATAGTTCGCTTACGCTTTTAAGTCCCGCCAGACTCTTAGCCGCCGCCGAGCTGTCAATTAGCGCGCTGATTTTGCCTTGACAGTCCTTATGCCAACCGAGCTTGTTACAGATTAGTTTGATTTGGTCGGCGTGGTATTTTACATCTTTGCCCGCCATATAATGCTCGGCTATTACATACACATTCCCGTCAAAGTCCACAGCATACCAATGCGCCGAAAGCGGATTGTTAAGACCGGGGTCAATTGATATATTGTCATACCAGCTAACAGGAACGTTAAAAGGCTCTATCACGTGGATGGACGGGTCAAACTCTTTATACACAAGCCCGCCCAGCCCCGAAAACTTACCGTATCGTCGGCTGTCTAACTCGTCGGCGTCTAGTAGCTTCGTCATCCTTTCTATCTCGCCCTTGTCCAAAAACGGATTGTCCGCCCATTCCATAAAAAAGCACTCAAGCTCGGGGTCGTTGTATGAGTTTTTGTATATAAGCTCATACACCCAATTAAGTCCCTTTAAGGGCGTCATAGTGACAAACAAATATCCCAATTTGTCAATTAGCCGCATTCGGCACTCGTCATAAATTTCTTTGGGCGGCTCTTCGTCTATCCAAACAAAATCCAAACTCGCGCCCTGAAACTTTTCTCTGCCTTGGTCGCAGCTTTTAAAGCCCAATCGCGATACCCCGCCAAAAGCGTTTTTTACCAAAATGTAATCAATAACGCCTTCTTTGTAGTTGTCCTTTGAGCCCGATTGCATTACCACATCGGCTATATAACGCTTGGGCAGATACCGCAAAATCTTTTGCTGGGCGACATCGCGCGACACCTGAGAAGACAGCGACACCGCCCACCCGCTTACATTGGGACGGTTAAGCTTATATGGATGAATGCCCCTAAGCAGCCAAACAACCTCAACCGCGCCGCACTCGGTCTTGCCGCTTCGGTTGCCGCCAAACACCCACCTATTCCGCGCGGGCGAGCGATGAAACATCATTTGTTTTTTGTGGACTGATTTACCCTTGTTATAGCTATTCAAGCGGTCCTCTTGCAGACGGTTAGATAATTCTTGTTTGAGCGCCAAATATCTTTGGACTTTTTGTTTTAACTCCATAATATCTTGATACCAATTTTCGACTATAAAATGGAAAAAAAGTAGTATAAACAGCCACGGTTTAGGCGTATAATTTGGATAATGAAAAGGGTTTTTTGCCTGTTTTTGTGTGCGATATCTATTGTTTTGTCGGCGGCGTTTATAAAAAACGACTGCCAGGCCGCCACGCCCTTAGGCTACGGCTTAATTGTGGAAGCAAATTCTGTCCTTTATCGCAATCCTATGGACTTAGACACGCCCGACAATGTTTACTTTTTTTTGCCGGAGACATATTTTGTGGAAGTATTGGAACAGGTAGATCAAGTCTTTTATAAGGTCCGTTATGACGATATAATCGGCTATGTCAAGTTTTCGGCTATCAACATAAAAGACTACGAGCCTGTGTCAATCTTTCCTAGTAATTTGTTTTTGACTATTTCGGGCGATATCACCGCCAATGTAAGAGCCTTGCCCGATTCCAATTCGGACCTTGTGGCTACGCTCGCCTCGGGCGCGAGCGCTCAATACTATAACAAAACGCTGGGGCAAGAGCTAAACAGCGGCTCGGCGTATTGGTATTATATAAAGATTCAAAACGGCGCTATGACCCAATACGGCTATTTATATGCGGATTATGTTACGGTGCAAAACGAGATAATCATCCCTAACGACACTTCGCCCAAACCTTCCCCGAGCGTCAAAGACCCCGAAGAAAAACTCAACGATACCTTTACCTTTTGGACGCAGATAATAATAGCGCTCGCTATTTGTATCCCCGTGGTGTTTTTGATTTATTTGATATTTAAGCCCAAAAAAGCCGCTTGAGTTTTGGGCGCTTTGTAATTTTGACTTAAAGCCTTAAAGTCAGTTTTTTTCTCTATATTATTGATTGGCGGTTTTATATATTTCGCCATCCATTTTTGAGCGCCGCAATTTCGTAAAAACCATTGGTCGTCAAGACCGCTTTGATTTAGATATTCGTTACAATAATGGGGCAGTCGCTCCAGCAATCTAAAAATAGTTCTAATATTTAAGTCCAAAAGCGCGGCTATCTCTCGGGCTTTTAGACAATCAATATATCTGTATTTGGCTATTTGGCGGTATTTGTAAGGCAGGCTTTTTATCATATCCAAAACAATTGCTTTGATATTAATAAGCTCTATTTTTTGGTTGGTAAGTTTGGTAACGGCTTTTATGTAATGCGTCGCTGGTCTAAAGTCGCCGTCAAAGCCCGACGACTTTAGGGCGATATCCATTACCTTTTTGTCCAAAGCGTCCGCTTGTTTATCAATATTCTTGTAGCAATCCAGCATAGCTTTTATATAAACAAAATTCATAAACTTTTTCCCTCCGCCTTACACTACTAAAATACCATATTTGAACATATGTTTACAAGGGGGTTGTGTCATTTTTTATTGGTTTTTATATAGTAATTTTTTATGGAAAGGCGGTTGTAAATAACTAAAAGTTAATAGGTTTTTTGAATTAAACTTATATGAGTTGGACACAATGTATATGTAAGGAGAGTAAATATGAACAAAAACAAAGAACTGCTTAATCTAATACATAAAAACTCTACAATGGGCGTAATCGCGCTAAAAAAAGCGATATGCTCAACCCATGACCAAAAGTTTGAGGAAGTGATTCAAAATCATCTCAAGGGATATCGCGAAATTTTTGAAAAAACCAAAGAGTTGTTAAACAAAAACGGCTTTGAGGAAAAAAGCCCGGGGTTTTGCTCTAAACTTTGCGTCGTTATGTCGCTTGAGTTTCAAACGCTTCTTGATAGCTCTACTTCCAAACTCGCCGAAATGCTTTTGACGGGTAGCTGTATGGGACTTATAAAGGCGTTAAAAAACAAGAAAAAATACGCAGACGCCGAAAAAGATATCCTTGAGCTTGTTCAAAATTATGCATCTATGCTAGAGACTCATATTCAAGAGTTAAAGGTATACTTATAAGAGGGAAAGTTTTTTAAAGAAAAACAGCCCGCTATTTTTGGGCTGTTTTTTTAGTTTATCTCTATTGACCAAATATTTTTATATTCTTGCTTTTCGTCCAAACAGATAACGCCCTTTTTGCTCTCAATGTCGTCTATTTTCAAAGAATGCGACGGCAGACCCGCCCACGGCTCAATGCACAAAAAAGGCGCGGTTGTTTTGGGCGTTTTCCATAGAGCGACATACGGCATATCGGGGTATGATATTTTGACGCTTTTGGGGTCAAGCGCTGTCTCCAAAAATATCGCGCGGCTGGTGTTCTCAAAAATCAAAGCGTCGTTGTCAAAGAGCCTGTGACTAAGCGGCAAAATTTTGCCTTCCATAAGCTCAAAGGGCGTAACTTTGCCGCTCAATAAATATGAAGAATCTAATTCTAATCTGGCAATAGACCTTGGCTCGTGAAATTTTATATAATAATCGTCAAAATCAAGCCCATACCTTATCGGCGCGTTAAAACCTGGTTTGGCGCCTAAGCTGAAATAAATGGGCTTGTCGTCCAAATTAATTACTGTGTATGCAATTTGAATTTTATTTTTTATCAAGTTGTAAGTTACATTAAGCAAAAACTTAAAAGGATACATATTAAGCGTATAGTCGTTATATTTGGATTCAAACGATATCGCGTCTTGATTATTTTCAACCAAATCAAAGTCAACCAAATGCAAAAAGCCGTTTCTTTGCATTTTATAAATGTTGCCTTGATATGTGTAAATACCTTGATTAAGCCTGCCAATTATTGGAAAAAGATTAAACGCCCAGCCGTCCAAAATATCGTAAGATCTTCTAAAATATTCTTTATTATGCCGCTTTATTGAAATAAGCGCCGCTCCCGTATCGCATACCTTGACGCTTAACGTTTCGTTGGATAGATTATAAATCATGCCCTTTCAATTTCCCCTAGTATCGCTTAACAAATATTATACCACCTTTTTATTAAAATGAATTATTTTGGCGGGTTTGGGCTTTTTTTTTAAAATATATGGATATTTTTAAGCTGTTATCTCCCAAATTAGCGATTATCTAAGCTTCCAAAGTTACAAACTCAAACTTGTCCACGTCAAACAGGCCTTTATCCGTTAGCTTTAGGCTAGGGATTACGGGCAGAGCCAAAAATGATAAAGTCATAAACGGCTCAACTTCTTTGGACACGCCCAAAGAATGCGCTATATTTATCATTTTTTGAAACTCTTGGTTGACTTGTTCTATCGGCTGGGCTGTCATAATACCGGCGACTTCAAGTTTTAGCGACCCCAAAATCTTGCCCTGGGATACTATTATCAATCCGCCGCCTAGTTCTTTTAGGCTGTTGACCGCCAAAGCCATATCGTCGCTATTGTCGCCCAACACTATAATATTGTGCGAGTCGTGCGCGATAGTCTGGGCGATAGCGCCGTTTTTTAGGCCATAATTTTTTATCAAGCATTTGCCTATATTGCCCGTGTTTTTGTGGCGTTCTACTACCGCTAATTTTAACAAATCCGTTCCTTTCACTATTACCATATTATCGGCGTCGCGCTTTACTTTGACGATTTCTTTTTGGGTCACGACATTGTCCCGAACAAGTCCGATGACGCGGACCGTGTCGCTATTAGAATATATATCAAAGTCCGAAGGGCAAACATCGTCAAGCTTTACGGTATTTAGAACCCTATCGTCTTGGACGACGCTAACCTCAAAAAGCGGCTTGCCCGCTTTCGCCGCTAACTCGCCCTTAAAAAACACCATATCGGCGACAAAGTCTTTTAGGTCGTTCATAACGACTATATCGGCTACATAGCCGGGGGCTATCGCGCC
>DUVY01000115.1 GCA_012840805.1 Clostridiales bacterium
AATGAGTATGATAGCTAATTAAGCTAAAGATTCCAATCTATTCAAGGTATAGCTTGAAAAATATATTTGGGGGTGGTTGTATTTTATTGGATATTAAACCAGTAAAGTACGAAGGCTTAGATTGTTTAGACTCATTACTATCAACTATAGCTGCCTACTGGGGTCATCAATACGAATTATCTTTTGCACAAACATGGAGATTTGATTATATATCTTCAAAGGATAATACACTGACCTTAGGGAAGCGGATTGTTCAAAATTCAAATACCATAATAAAGCTTTTCAAAAATTATCATAATATAGCGTTAACAAGATATTATAATTATGATGTGGACTTATTAAACAATATTAAAAGTAATATCCAAAGAAGTATTCCTGTAGGAGTTTGGCTTGATCATTTTTGGACACCATGGCACGAGAGTTTTAAAACTGCTCATGGTTCACATTCTTTTCTAATTATTGGTTATGATGAAAGTAATAATTTAATTTGTACTGATCCGTATTATTTAAAAGAAAATTGCATACTTACACCAGAACAATTAAGAAATGGCTATAAGTCTCATGTATTTTTTCATTTAAAAGGAAATGAAGAAAAAATAATAAATTGGGGTAGCATAATAATCAATAATTTAAATGCTACCTACAGTAAAGATTTTCCTGTTGCCTTATACAATAATATACAAAAATTTGCCAATGAAATTCTTAATAATTTTAATATTAAAACTGAAACTGATGGATATAAAATTATAGAGCAGGCGCCTATAATTTGGAATTTAGCATATGTAATAATCTAGAGTAAAAAAGTACTACAATTAAATTTACTCTTCAGAGCTGCCCAAAATATATCCTTATTGATAGTAAATGTAATATATGCTAATATTATTGTGTAATGAGTTTGTATATATGTGTTACTGATTTCCGAGGAAGGTTATTTTTTGGAGAAGGAGCGATATAAGTGAGGATTAGAGAAATGGCATTTAATGCAAGAGAAGCATCAATTCTGTTGGCAGCTTCTAATACAGAATTGAAAAATAGAGCATTAGAGCAAATAGCATTAGAACTAACTAACAATAAAGATGAAATAATCAAAGCAAACAAGATAGATCTTGAAAGGAGCCGGGAGGAAAATATCTCTGCTCCTTTATTAAAACGTTTAAAGTTTGATGAGCAAAAAATATCTGATGTTATAAGCGGAATATATAGCCTAATAAAGCTTGAAGATCCTGTAGGGAAAACGCTTATGGCAACTGAACTGGATAAAGGACTTGAACTATATAAAGTAAGTTGCCCCATAGGTGTTATAGGTGTTATTTTCGAATCAAGACCGGATGCACTGGTGCAAATATCGACATTGTGCATGAAAAGCGGAAATAGTGTATTATTAAAAGGTGGATCTGAGGCAAGGGAAACTAATCGTATATTAGCTGATGTTATCTCCCGAGCAACCAAGTCGGCGGGTATTCCTGAAGGCTGGATTCAGCTATTGGAGACAAGAGCTGATGTAAATGAAATGCTTAAATTAGATGAATATATTGATTTGATTATACCTCGGGGGTCTAATGAGTTTGTAAGATATATAATAGATAATTCACGAATTCCTGTATTAGGCCATGCAGATGGAATATGCCATTGTTATGTTGATAAAGATGCTGATTTGGATATGGCTTTAAAAATTGTTGTTGATTCTAAAACGCAGTATGTAGCAGTATGTAATGCAGCGGAAACTCTTTTAGTGCATGAAAATATAGCACAGGAATTTTTGCCTTTGCTAAAAGATGAAATGGATAAAAAAGGTGTAACCCTAGTGGGTTGTAAAAAAACAGTAAACATAATATCTGTAGATGATGCCACCAAGAAAGATTGGGAAACAGAATATCTTGACTATAAATTATCTATAAAAGTGGTGGAAGATATTCACGAAGCAATTGCTCATATTAATACATATGGTTCAGGGCATACCGATACAATCATTACAAGAAGTAGTAAAGCAGCTTCCCTGTTTATGGAACTGGTTGATTCAGGAATGTATTCTGGAATTGCTCAACACGTTTTAGCGATGGATTTCGTTACGGATTTGGTGCGGAAGTAGGAATCAGTACAAACAAGATTCACGCAAGAGGTCCGGTGGGGCTTGATGGGCTTGTTATATATAAATATAAGCTAATAGGGAATGG
>DUVY01000116.1 GCA_012840805.1 Clostridiales bacterium
GATACAGAAGAATGTACACTCACTACACTTGACGGTGAAAAATATAATGTGAATCCAAGTGATATTACAGTATGCTGTACTTGGACACCTACAACCGAAATAGAGATAGTTACAGTTGGAGGGAAAAAAGTTTGCAAAAACTTATCTAGTGGACAAAGCATTCGCTTAATATAAGCATAGGTTGACCACGACCCCAATGTTACCTTCTAGTGAAAATGTAAATACAAAAAGACCAGCCGCTTCAAGCATTCATGCCTGATTGTTACTGGTCTTTTTTATCCCACTTGAAGCTGTTCAGTTAAGTTTTTCTTCAATCCCTAAGTGAACGCTTCTTTAGGCTGTTTTTTGTTTAAATTCGGTGTTTTTTGGAGTGGTTGTTATGAAAAACGCTTATGTCGTTGTGTATGTGGAATCAAATTGGTTCATATCGGGCACAAAGTCATATGCTTGACCGTTGATTGTTCTTGCTATGGTCACATTGTCTTTGGCGCGGTCTTGAAGCTCAGGCACGGGGTTTTGTTTGGCTTCGGCGCGATAATCTGTTTGCCTTTGGTCTATATGCTTTTGGATAACCACGTGGCTGGGCACGCGTTTGATATCATTGTTAACTTTGTTTTGATAAAAGAAAAACTTGCTGCTTTGGATCAATTCTTGGACGGGAACATATTTTTCTTTTTGGGTTGTAAGCTCTATTTGATTGGCTAAGACGCTACGCACATAATCTCGCGTGTCGTGAAACTGCAACAGCTTGGGAAAAGTCTCAGGCACAAATTGACGCCAATTCTTTTTTTCGTATTTTTTCAAAAGTTTGGCCGCTTTGTGCAAATGGGCGATTTCTTGCTCTAAGTGCAATTCCCAAACGGATTTGACATTGGGGTCAAGCTCGTCCATATAGAATGAATAATACAAATAGCATTCCATATACTCGTGAAGCAAAAGGCTCTCTAGCCATGTGCAATTAGGGTCTAATAAAGAACCGTAATGCGTGACATGCTGTTCTTCTATCATCGCTATTTCTTGATATAATTGTCTGCCCAAATCCGTGTAATAACTATTGCCTATGTTCATATAAAAGTTCATTGTCTGCTGCTCGGCGGCGGTTATTATTAATGTGTTTAGCTTAGTCCTGATATCCGCTTTTTTAAAATCTACATGGTATTTGGGCGAATCCATAGGATAGCGATGCTCGGCTATAGTGGGTCTGCCGGGCGTAATATCCACATAGCTTTTGACAAGGCTCTCGGCGGGCGTGTCGCTGTCTAGACTCATAAGATTGGCGTATCTATATAGGTGGTCAAAGTCCTCAAGCAATGCAAAATCCAGCGCGTTTTTTACATTTTGGTCGGGCTCGTTTTGGGCAAGCCACGCTGTCAAATCTACCGCCACATGCTCGTAGCCTATCGTGGTCTCTAGCGCGCTTTCGTTGATGGGCTTGAGCCAATTGATATGTTTTTGTTGTTGTTGCTCGACGCGCCTTGTCATCGCGAGCTCGCGGCGCAAGTCGTTGTCGGCGCAATGACGCTGGAATTGATGCGAAAAAATAGCCGCTTCCACTTCTATGCCGTTCATCAAAATTATTCGGACTTTGGTGTAAGGGTCAATTGATTTTTTATCGTAAGGGTTGGGATAGACGGTCTTCCAATCCATAAAAAGATCGTCAATGGGCTTG
The DNA here is from genome assembly GCA_012840805.1 of Clostridiales bacterium. Classification (GTDB taxonomy): domain Bacteria; phylum Bacillota; class Clostridia; order Christensenellales; family DUVY01; genus DUVY01. The sequence goes on from DUVY01000116.1 coordinate 1,670, forward strand.
GGCTTTTGGTCAAAAGGTTTGAACATTTTTTTATACTCCTTAATAGTTTTCTCTTTTACTAAAATTTACAATTTTACGCGAAAATATTCAAAAACCAAAATCAGCCCATAATAAAAACAGGGCTTTTTAAAAAGCCCTGCCATTGTTGTTTAGTCCCAAGGGAATTTATATTGCTTAAGGTTTAACAAATCCCTTACTTCGTTAAATTCTTTTTGGACGGATTGGTTAATGGGCACGCCGCTGTCTTTGCGCTCTTGCCAAACAAGGTATTCTTTCTCGCCCGCTGTATATATGCGCTCTTGTCCGGGAGCGCGCTTAGAAGCTCTTAATTCTCTTAGGATATTGCCCGCGATTTTTTTGAACGCTTCCGCACCCATAAACGCCTCGGTGTCGATGGCGATAAAGAAATGTCCCAGATGGAAAGGAACTTTATTTCCATTTTGGTCAAGCCCGGTCAGCATTTTGAGATAATTGCCTTGGGCAAGCGCCGCGGACAATATCTCCACAACGGTAGCGTAACCATAGCCTTTATAGCCAGCAAGCTCTTCGCCTATGCCGCCCAAAGGCGCGAGCGCCGCCTCGCCGCTTACTAAGTCTTTTAGAATCTGCTCCGAATCTGTCTTAGGCTTGCCGTCTCTGCCTATTACCATTCCTTCGGGCGTGGATTGTCCCGTTCTCGCGAAATGCTCTATTTTGCCTCTTTGGATTATGGATGTGGCGCAATCAAGGTTAAAGGGAAACTCTTCGTCCGTGGGCAAGCCTATGGTAAGCGGGTTGGTGCCCAGCATATTTTCTACGCCAAAGGTAGGCGCGATTGACGGGCGGGCGTTGGTGCCTGTTATGCCTATCATATTATGTTTTATCGCCATAGAAGAATAATAGCCGGCTATCCCATAATGCGTGGAATTTCTGACCGCGACCATTCCCATTCCGTATTCTTTGGCCTTATTTATGGCAAGTTCCATTGCCTTATATGCTATTACCTGCCCCATGCCGTCATGACCGTCCACAACTGCCGTTGTCGGAGTTTGACGCGCGATTTCAAAGTTGGTTACGGGGTTTTGGATTTTGGCCAAAATTCTGTCTATGTAAATGGGCTTAAACCTATTAACGCCGTGAGATTCTATACCACGCCTGTCGGCTTCCAATAAGACGTCCGTGCAAATCTCGGCGTCGGGTCTTGGCACTCCCACAGCCACAAAAGTGTCCGTAACAAACTCTTGCGCCGTTTTCCAATCCAATATCATTTTCATAAGAATTTTCTCCTAAAAACATTTGAGTTTATTGTAACCTAATATAGATAGAAAATCAATATAAAACCAAAACAAACAAAAAATGATGTGCTAAGAAAAAAAGTTTAAATCGTCTAATCGTTAACCGCCTAATAAAATCTAGGCTTAGGATTTTAAAAAATCCAAAAAGTCTTCTAAGGCCGTTTGGTCAATGGAGTAATATGTCCATCTGCCGTCTTTTTGGGCGTTTATCAATCCGCTTTGGGTCAGTATCCTCATATGATAGCTCAAAGTCGGCTGTGTTATATCAAATTTTCCCAATATCTTATAAGCGGTTAGCTTGTCTTTTTTTAGAATATTAAATATTTTAATTCTAATCCCATCCCCTAACGCCTTGCAAATACGCGCATAATCAGAATCAGTCATAATACCGCTCCTTGTATAGATAATCGTCAATATATATTTTAAATTGGAAAAATCAAATGTCAATAAATAAAGCCGTTTTTTTAAAAAACGGCTTTATAAGATAAATCTTTTATCGTCATATTATAATATATACTTTTTTAAGTCGTGCTTTTTGATTGTGGTCTTTAAGTGCTCGTGGACATATTTTTTGTCTATTACAACATCAATCATAGGATGATCGCCGCTTGCGTTAAAAGAGATGTCTTCCAAAAGATATTCCAAAATAGTGTGCAATCTTCTAGCGCCGATATTTTCGCTGGTTTCGTTTTCTAGCGCCGCTATCTCGGCGATTTCTTCTATGGCGTCGGGCTTGAACTTTAGATTGATATTGTCCACTTTCAAAAGTTCGGTATATTGCTTGGTAATCGCGTTGTCGGGCTTGGTCAAAATATCAATAAACTCTTTCTTGCCCAAATTGTCTAATTCCACTCTTATGGGGAATCTACCCTGAAGCTCGGGGATTAGATCTTCTACTTTGCTTATATGGAACGCACCCGAGGCTATAAACAATATATAATCGGTGCGGATCGCGCCGTATTTGGTATTGACGGTCGAGCCTTCCACTATTGGCAAAATATCCCTTTGGACGCCTTCTCTTGACACATCGGGTCCAGTCGTATTGCCGTTGCCGGCTATTTTGTCTATTTCATCAATAAAGATTATGCCCTCTTGCTCGGCGCGCCTTATCGCTTCGGCGTTGATAGATTCAATATCTATCATCGCTTCGCTTTCTTCTTCTGTGATTATCTTTATGGCGTCTTCGACCGCGAGCTTGCGGTTTTTGCGACGTTTGGTCTGCATAATGCCGCCCATTAGTTCGCCAAGGTCAATAGCCGCGCCCATTCCGGGCAAAATCTCCATAGTTTTGGGTTTGTCAATTATGGCTATTTCCACTATTGTTTTGTTGAGTTTGCCCGCTTTAACATCGGCTAAAATTTGGTCTTTTAGGACGGGCTCGTCCGAATTTTGTCTTTTTCGCTCGTTGTAGATTGCCTCGGCGACCTTTCTTTCGGCTATGTCTTTTGCTTTTTTTTCCACTTCTTTAAATTTTTCATCCCTGACAAGCCTTACGGCAACCTCCGCCAAATCTCTTATCATAGACTCGACATCGCGCCCTACATATCCCACTTCGGTGAATTTGGTCGCCTCTACCTTGGTAAAAGGCGCTCTGACAAGCTTAGCAAGGCGGCGCGCTATCTCGGTCTTGCCCACGCCAGTGGGACCTTTCATTATTATGTTTTTGGGAGTGAATTCTTCTCTTTGCTCGTCGTTTAGCTTGCTTCGTCTATATCTATTTCTCAAAGCGACCGCTACCGCGCGCTTTGCGTTGTGTTGACCTATAATATATCTGTCTAATTCGGCTACTATTTGTTTGGGTGACATGTTCATATTATTAGACTTCCTCCACGGTTATATTTTTGTTGGTAAACACGCAAATATCGCCGGCGATTTCAAGCGCCTTAAGCGCGATTTCTTTGGCGTCCATATCGGTATTTTTGACCAACGCTCTTGCCGCCGCCAAAGCGTAACTGCCGCCCGAGCCTATGGCGCAAACGCCGTCTTCGGGGTCAATCACATCGCCCATTCCGCTTATAATAAGCAAATTGTCCGCGTCGGTGACTATCATCATCGCTTCAAGTTTTCTAAGTAGCTTGTCGCCTCTCCAAAGCTTAGCAAGCTCTACCGAGCTTCGCATAAGGTTGCCGCTATATTTTTGCAACATTTCCTCAAACCTGTCCGACAATGTAAAAGCATCGGCGACCGAGCCCGCGAAACCTATTACTACTTTATCGTTATATAACCTTCTTACTTTAACGGCGTTGTTTTTCAAAATTACGCTTTGTCCGCTAGTAACCTGACCGTCGCCCGCTATCGCGGTGCGTCCGTCTTTTCGGACGGCGACTATTGTTGTGCCTTTTATAGCTTCCATAACCTACCTCTTTATTAGAAAATTTTTTGGGAAAAAAATATTAATCGGTTTTATCTTTTTATTTTAACATAATTATATTTTAAATCAATAATTTAGGATATTTTGTCGTTAATGTCGCAATCTTGACAAAATTCACACATTTTCGCTAGCGCCCTTTGAGAGTATTGGTTAAATCTAGCTCGCTTGTCCTTAATGCGCTCTTTTAACGGCGGCAAAATGCCAAAATTGGCGTTCATAGGCTGAAAATTGACATTGGGCGTAGTTATATAATTTATTAACGCGCCTGTCATGGTCTCTTGAGGGACTTTTGTCATAGAAACGCCATTTATATATTTATACATATTAACGCCCGCGATAAGACCCGAACACACGCTTTCAACATAACCTTCCACGCCGCTTAACTGCCCCGCTATAAAGATATTGGGATAATTTTTTAGCTGAAAAAACTCGTTAACGCAATTGGGCGCGTTGATAAATGTATTGCGGTGCATTACGCCGTATCTTACAAATTGGGCGCTTTTCAAGGCGGGTATCAAAGAAAAAACTCTTGCTTGTTCGGGAAATGTCAAATTGGTCTGAAATCCCACAAGGTTAAACAGAGTCTTTTCGCGATTTTCCGCCCTTAGCTGAACAACGGCGTAAGGCCGTTTGCCCATATCGTCTTTTAGCCCGACAGGTCTTAGGGGTCCAAACCTTAAAGTGTCTATGCCTCGCTTTGCCATTATTTCTATGGGTATACATCCCTCAAAAACTTCCTTGCCCTCAAAACTTTTGAGCTGGACAGTTTTAGCGTTGATTAACTCGTTATAAAAAAGCTCGTATTCTTGCTTGGTCATAGGGCAATTAAGATAATCGTCCCCGCCTTTTTGATATCTGCTGCCCCAAAACGCCGAATTATAATCAATGCTTTCGGCTGTGACAATGGGAGAAGCCGCGTCAAAAAAATATAAATAATCTTGGGATATTAATTTTTTTAGGCTGTCAGCCAAATCATCCGTAGTCAAAGGTCCGGTAGCTATAATAGTGGGAATATTGATGTTTATGTCTTTTTGTTCTTGGCAGACGATGTTGATGTTTTTTGTAGAGCGGATAATATAGGTAACTTCGCGCGAGAACTTATCCCTATCCACTGCCAAAGCTCCGCCCGCCTCTACCGCGTGTTTATGCGCGGTTTTGATTATAAGCGAATCAAGCAACTCTAGCTCGGCTTTTAGCAAGCCCGAAGCAGTGTCCAAATTCTTTGACTTCAAAGAGTTGCTGCATACGAGCTCGGCGAAGTTAGGGTTTTTGTGCGCGGATGTGAATTTGCTTGGCTTAATATCAATAAGATCTACCTCAACGCCCCGATTTGCCAACTGATAAGCGGACTCGCATCCCGCAAGTCCGCCCCCTATTACCAAAACTTTGTTTTGTTTTTTCAATTTTTTTGCCTTTTTTATTCGTTTTGTTGCTGGTTTTGGTCTTGATTTTGATA
>DUVY01000128.1 GCA_012840805.1 Clostridiales bacterium
AGGATGGAAGTCTGAAGCAGGTAGATAAGGTCGCCGCCCTGGAACATTGGGAAGGTCAACAGGAGCCGGAATCTCCGCTGGCGAAGTATAGCACGAAGGAACTGATCGCAGAACTCCGTCGGCGCGGAGTGAATGTCGATCACGCTTAATAGGTTGATTTTTAGCAGAGTGACGCCGGTCTATCCGGCGGTAATGCGCAGGCTCCGTCACAAGCCGGAGCGGAAAGGAGAACGAATCATGAAAATAGAAAAAATCACAAACCTTGGCTGCTTCTGCGATTTCTCGCACGGAGCAGTAATAAAAACAGAAAGCGGTCGTTCTCTCGGGGCAACCTGTGACCCCGGAGAAGCCGAACGCATAATTAAGACTTATTTTAAAACCGAATTTTTTCCCGAACCAGTTCACGTGTTTTTCGGCGGGGAAATCGGACAGGACGGAACGTGGGGGTACACTTTCAGTCTCGCAGAGTGATGGCGGGATTTACCCGCCGGTAATGCGGCCGGGCAGACGGTCACAAGCCCCGACAGCCAAACGCAACAAATTGATATAGCGGCCACGAGCCGCGGAAGGAGGGTTTTGAAATGAAGGCAAAGAAAATGGTTATTTGGGAAATGGAAGATGACAGGAATTACTACTTCGAGGCAAGCGAAATTGAAACCGTTATCGACTTCACAAATCAGTGCATTTACAAAATTGATGGCATTTCTGTTGGCGAAATAGACAGACTCAATGAGGCACTCAAAAATGTAGTAGAAAGACCTGCTGACGAATACGAGCTTGAGGACTTTCTGAAAGAACAGGGTTATTCTGACTTTGAGATTCGTATGCTGCCAGACTTGGTAGACTACGATGAAACAAATCCTTATGTATGCTACGATTGTAGCTATGACTATGATTTTTTCAACATCCTTCACTGTGATACCTTCGAAATTTACAGATGGTGGGACGGCAGTAATTGGCAGACCGTCTTTTGTCCAGACGGCGGCGCAATGGAAATTACAATTGACGAGAACAGCCAGAACTGTCTGGACGAGTGGGACGGTTCAAACTGGTGGTCTGGTTCAAAATTCTGTCATGAATATGTTTATGACGTGCTTGAAATTGACGGCGAAAAGCCTGCCGAACCGACTTTCCTGGTTGAATACTCATCTCAGTGGCAAAACTCCCACCCATCCGCTGAAGTCATGACCGAGGACGAACTGCGAGAACACCTGGAAGAGCTTGGTCGGGATGCAAATGAATACATCCCAGCTAAATAATGCAGAGTGACGCCGGGAAACCGGCGGTAATGCGCAAGCTGGGTCACAAGCCCCAGCGCAAAATAAATTGATGGAGGTAGAGATATGAATATGAAAAAATGGTACGGGATTTTTGAAAATGAAGCGGCTGGCGATTATTATATTACAGCCATGGATGAGCAAACGCCATGGCAGAATGAGTACTATACGTGGACTCATGACATATTTGCTACGTATGAAGAAGCCGAAGCATACGTACAAAAGCGTATCGCCGATACAACAGCTTATGCGGTGTACTTTGATGAGCCAGCTGGTACAGGTTACATTGATACAGTACACTGCTACGCTGGCGCATGGAGGGGTTGGCATGATTACTATGCCAACTTCAAAAGCCTCGAAGAGGCGGAAGAATGTTTGAACAATTTACTATATTGTTTGTAACAGGAGGAAGGAGGAAAAGCCATGAATATCGTGAACCTTACGCCCCACGCTCTGAACCTGATGCCAGCCGGACCGACCGGCCCGGTAGTCACCATTCCGCCGTCCGGGCAGGTTGCCCGGTGCGCGGTTGACCGGGTACAAGTGGATACCGTTGCCGTGGACGGGATTACCGTCCCGGTGAATCAGACCCGGTTTGGGGAGGTATCC
>DUVY01000157.1 GCA_012840805.1 Clostridiales bacterium
GTTTCCCTCTATAATAATCGTATAGATAATTTATTTCTTCACTATTAACCAAATGTTTTGGAAATATCTGTTCTAGAATTTTAGGTAAATTCTCTCTAGTTGGTTTTAAAGATGTGAACAATTGTTTTCTACCAGTATAGACTTTTTCTCCCATTAAATCCATATTTCACCTCACCTTCCAAATAAAAAAGAGCATGTCAAATGTTTGTTCTCTCATTTAACATACTCTCATATATAATAAAGATACCATATTATTCTATTTTTGTCAAGTCATCTAGTCTATGAGTTTAAAATATAAAATAATGTTGGTGATATCATGAAAACTAAACTTATTAATGCGATTAACCTATCATTAATATCTTCCTTTTTGACCAAACCCCCTATATTAACTAATCCTACAAAGGTCCAAATCACGATTAAGTAAATTTTAAGTATTTTCAATTTATACCCTCCTTAAAATCAATCTTTTAATTTCACCGTCTCATCCCCTATTGCACATAATAAACATTATGTTCAGCTATTTAATAACTTTTCTATCTCTACCTGAAGTCTTACAAATTCCATGTATTCTTTTCTGCTCTCAAATACTTGGATATGGTCCGTGCATATTGCTGGATACATTTTATGAAAGATTAGCCTTTTCAACCATTCTTGTTGTTCTACTACTAATATTTTTAATTTATCTATATTTTGAATCTCAAGTTTCTCTAACGATTCTATCACTTCCGATATTGCTTCAAACGCTATTTTTTCACTTTCCGCATCCGATAACCCTCTATTCCTACCTTCTGAATAGTCGGGTATTACACTGCTTATTAAATTCAGATTATCAACAATTTCTTTAATATCCATATTGTCACCTCACTTCCCTTAATTTTTATGTCAAATACTTTAGCAATTCATCTCCCACTTATAGAAGATGGGAGAATTCTTGCTAAGAAAGGTTAAAACGGCCTTTTAAACACTTCAACTTTACTCATATTTAAACTTTGTAAGAACTCCACTAACATTACTGTTCCGTCGGGTGCGTCATCATGGGAATTTTTACCAGCGTGGGTAAAACTTGTTAATTCCTTCATGTATCTACCATATTCTGAACCGGGTTCATATCTTGACTTATCTTTAAAATAAAAATTCTTTTTAACATAATCAGAATTAACAATTATTCTAGTTAATTTGTTAGAGGTTGTCCTCTTTTTAGTTATATGTGTAATTCCACCTCTTTTTTCTGTTTCTTCCTGTATATCATCTGCAAATCCTCCACCGGCGTTATTAGACTCGAATCTACATTGTTGTACCTTATGTTTCAATAAAATGTTCACACATAATGGTTTAGTAACATCTGGTAAACTATTATTAAATACTACGTCTTCAATATAAACTTCATTGCCATAAACATATCCTACAGGAAGGCAAACACTATCTCCTCCACCTTCTGCTGTATCACAAACACCTAAAATTGCATCAGGTTCTTGCTTAGGTAGTTCATAATATCTATTTAATTCATCTTCAGGAAACACTAATCCTTCCCTCTCTATGGGTTGATTCATATACAATGCTCTCCATGAAACATCATCTAGATTATTTCTCATATCGTGAAAATACTCAGTACTAAACCCCACACCGTGAGGATAATTAAAGTTAGATTCGTCGCTGTCGTCTAAAGCCGGTAAAACTATAAATTTAGCTTTAGGATTTCCCAAATATTCTTTTTCTAATCTGCCAATGGGGTCATGAACACTCCATCTAGTTGCAATGTGGACTTCCTTACAGCCCTCTTTCTTTCTTGATTTTAAATCGTTTGTGTATTTAAACCATAAA
>DUVY01000117.1 GCA_012840805.1 Clostridiales bacterium
CTATAAACAACTTGATCTGAACAAGCAAAAACTAAAGAAGATATTATTGGCTGAATACGACCAAACCGCTAAACAGTTTGATATTCATTACAAAAATAATTAATCTTTTTTGGGCGCTATTTTTGGGGCGCCTATTTTTTTGACTTAATTGTTTTTTATTTTTTTAAATTTTGTATTATAATCAAGAATACAACCTAAGTTTTTTTACGCTTGCGTTAAAATTCATAGGGATATATAATTATTTGGTTTGTTAATAGTTATTTTATTAATACTACTAAAAAAGCCTAATTTTTTTAAGGGATTTGATATAAATGACCCAACAACTGCATAACGAATACGAACAAGACTATATTTTTGATGTCGTGGTTATAGGCGGCGGGCACGCGGCCTCCGAGGCGGCGCTGGCCTGCGCGAGAACAGGTCATAAGACCTGTATGCTGATTCTTAATCTGGAATCTATTGGGCTTTTGGCGTGCAATCCTTCTATCGGCGGCACTTCCAAAGGCCATCTGGTAAGAGAAATAGACGCGCTAGGCGGGCAAATGGGCATAGAGGCCGACAAGTCCTTGATACAGCTGAGAATGCTCAATCAAAGCAAGGGCGCCGCCGTCCAGTCGCTAAGGGCACAAATAGACAAAAACAGATATCATACCAATATGAAATCCACATTGGAGCATACGCCCAATTTAAGATTGCGCCAAGCAGAAGCCGTAGAGCTTATCGTGGAAAACAAAAAAATAATCGGCGTTAAGACCTTGTTTGGTCAAATATATTACGCCAAAGCCGTAATAGTGGCGACAGGCGTTTATCTAAAGTCGCACATAATCATAGGCGACATTATCCAAAAACAAGGGCCCTCGGGTTTCGCGAGCGCCGAACATCTTTCGGATAGCATTAATAAAATAGGCCATAACACAAGACGATTCAAAACGGGTACGCCCCCGAGAGTCAATGGCAAAAGCATTGATTATTCAAAGCTAGAAATTCAAAACGGCGAGCCGTGGTATGCCTTTTCGGTTATGTCCGAATCGGTAGAGTATGACCGCGCGCCGTGCTATCTAGGGTACACCAATGCGCGCACCCACCAAATAATAAGGGAAAATATACACCTTGCGCCGATGTATAGCGGACTGATAGAAGGCATAGGCGCTAGATATTGCCCAGCGATAGAAGACAAGGTAATGCGTTTTAAGGATAAAGAACGCCATCAATTCTTTTTAGAGCCCGAAGGGCTGGACACCGTGGAAGTTTATCTTCAGGGACTGAGCACCTCTTTACCTTTGGACATTCAAGAAAAAATTATAAGAAGCATTGAGGGTTTGGAAAACGCTCAAATTATGCGAGACGCCTACGCCATAGAATACGAATGCATTGACCCGCTTACCCTTAAGCCCACATTGGAGAGTAAAATTATTGACGGGCTGTATTTCGCAGGTCAAATAAACGGCTCAAGCGGATACGAGGAAGCCGCCGCTCAAGGCTTAATGGCGGGAATTAACGCCTCGTTAAAACTGCGAGGCAAAGAGCCTTTGGTATTAAGGCGGGATCAGGCGTATATTGGTGTTTTGATAGACGACCTTACCACGAAAGGAACTAACGAGCCTTACAGAATGATGACCTCGCGCGCGGAGTTTAGGCTGCATCTTCGCCAAGACAACGCGGACTTAAGGCTTACCCAAATAGGCTATGATGTCGGGCTTGCCACTAAGGAAAGATATCAAAAATATTTGGACAAGTTGGAACAAATTCAAAAACTTAATTCTTTGCTTGACAAAACTTTCAGCCCTAAGATTATAAACCCGTTATTAAATAAACCGTTAAAATCGGGTATTACTTTGAAAGAATTGTTCAAAAGAGACGATTTGTCCCTGAGCCAGATCGCGCAGCTGGACGAATTAAAAGATTTTAGTTATGATGTTATACGCCAAGTCTCTTTGGACGCGCGCTATGAGGGCTATATCGCGCGAATGAAAAGAAGCATAGAAGAAGCCCAAAAGCTAGAGGAGTTTAAGCTTCCCGAGGATTTGAACTATAACAAGCTAAAAGGCCTTAGGATAGAGGCAAGACAAAAATTACAAAAAATACGGCCGCTGACTTTGGGTCAAGCCTCAAGAATAAGCGGCGTCAACCCGGCGGATATCAATGTCTTGCTGCTTTATATAAAGACCAAAAAATGAATTTGGATAAATTAAAACAAAAAATCAATCAAGATAGGCGTTTTGAGATTTTTTATAACGAGTTAATAAAGCGCAACCAAAAAGTCAACCTTACTGCGATTACCCAAAGAGAAGATGTCTATCTCAAGCACTTTTTAGATAGCGCCACCGCTTGCGATATTTTGTCGCCTGATTCTTATGTTTTGGACATAGGCTGCGGCGCGGGCTTTCCGTCCATTCCCCTAAAACTATTAAGGCCCGATTTGAGATTTTTACTTATTGACTCGTCTAACAAAAAAATTAACTTTGTCAATCATATTATAAAATCTTTGGGCTTGTCGAATATTGAGGCGGTTCATTGCCGAGTGGAAGACTTAAAAACCAAAGACTTTGACTATACTGTCGCGCGCGCGGTCGCTCCGCTTAATGTTTTGTGCGAATATGCTTTGCCCTATCTTAAGCTTGGCGGACACGCCATTTTTTACAAATCTGATATATCGCAAGAGTTGCCCGCGGCGCTGGACGCGATAGATTTTTTGGGCGGCAAGGTTGAAAATACAATAGAATTTAGCTTAGAACAAAATATAAAAAGGACGCTGGTTATAATACAAAAAATCCAACCTTCTCCCAAAGGATACCCCAGACCGCTAAACAAACCGCGCAAAAACCCGCTTTAGATACGCAATTTTTTAAATTTTTTGTCGATTAGGATATTGTCCATTAATTATTGTATTTGAATCTAATGTATATTTATGCTATAATTAATTGATACGACAAGGAGATTTTTTTAAGCTATGGGAAAGATAATTGCCCATACTAACCAAAAAGGCGGAGTGGGCAAGACCACGACTTGTATTAATATGTCCGCCTATCTTACCGCTATGGGTAAAAAAGTTTTGGCGGTGGACTTAGACCCGCAGGGCAATACGACCAGCGGCTTAGGCATAGAAAAGAGCAAGCTCACAAAATCTATCTACAACGCGTTAATGGGCGACTGCCCTATAGACGATGTTATCGCGCCCACGGGCGTGGATAACCTTGATATCATACCTTCCAATATAGACCTAGCAGGCGCCGAAGTAGAGATGGTCTATGTAGAGCAAAGAGAAAAACTGCTTCAAGCGATTTTGAACAAACTCAAAAACACCTATGATTACATATGTATAGACTGTCCGCCCTCTTTGGGACTTTTGACCATCAACGCTCTTACGGCTTGCGATTCGGTAATAATCCCGATCCAAAGCGAGTTTTTCGCTCTGGAAGGCTTAAGCCAATTAATGAACACAATAAAATTAGTCAAAAAACATCTCAATCCGACTATAGAAATTGACGGCGTTCTGCTCACTATGTTTGACGGGCGTTCCAATCTTGTCAACAGCGTGGCTGACGAAATCTACAAATATTTTGGCAGCAAGGTATTTGAGGTCAAAATTCCCCGCAATATAAGGCTGGGCGAAGCGCCAAGCTACGGCTTGCCCATTATGCAATACGACCCAAAATGCGCGGGCGCGCTGTCTTATCAAGCTTTTACCGAGGAATACCTAAAGCGCAATAACGACTCTTTTGTAAAAATAGAAAACCCCTCGACTTTGAAAAAGAAGTATTGATTTTAAAACATATGTTCTAATACTGTTTAAAATAATTTTAGGATGATAAGCTATATCAGCCTCGTGTAAAAAACAACGAAACTTAATAAATTTATAAATATAAAAAAGCCAACATAGAATTAAGCTCTGATTTAAAATATAAAAAAACGCCGTTTATAAAAAACGGCGTTTTTTAGTTTTAAATTGCTTATCCGACCAAACCGCCTAGCAGTCTTTCGGTATTAAAGAAATGGTTTATTATTAAGAACACAATCTTGCTTATTTCTTTAGCTACATAGGTTTTTTCAAAAGCCGCTTTTATAGGCGCCATAAAAGAGAAATTAAGCAGCAATCCAAACACTACCAACAAGATAGAAACCGTCAGCGCGCCTTTGATAAAGCCTACAAATAGACCAAAAAACTTATCAATGTCATTAATGGTTTTTTGTCCTTTGATCTTGTCAATAATCTTTTCCAGCGTTCTTATTATTATTCTTAAAATCAAAAATACCACCAAAGCCAAAATCACATAAAATATAGCCTGCGCGAAAAACCTTGACAACGCGAAATTAATTGTCATGCCGTGATAAGCTCCCCCTGACATCTTGTCAATCACGCTCGTTAGCATGGGCACGATAACGCTCCACAGTCCGCCAATAGCCCCCTGAATTTCTTCTTGCGTAGCTCCAATAGTTACTCCGTTGAAATCAGGCAATTTGGAAGACAAAAAAGCCGCCAAACTATTAGTTTCTCCCGCGAAAAGCTGGTTTATAAAAGATGTTTGATATATTTGATTTCCCGCAAAAAAAACTATCACAACGGCAATAGCTAACGATATTGTCGTTCCAAACAACGAGGTTATTGACTTTAAAGCGCCTTTATAAGCCCCATAAAGCGTGAAAATTAACAGTATACCAATTACTACCCCATCAATAATAAGCGCCATACAAACCTCCTCCTATGCCTTTAAAATGTATTATTTTTCTATATTTGGGAATACTTCCCTAATATTAGACTAAATATACCATTATGAAAACCATTGCTTTTACATCCACATCTTCAAAAAATTCTTTGGCGAATATGCTGTTAAAAAAATTGCGCGCCTTTCGCGCTCTGCCCGTTATTTTGTGCATCGGCAGCGACCGAATCACAGGCGATTGTTTGGGTCCTTTGTGCGGGCATCTGCTGATTAATGTCTATAACACCCCTTGCTATGTTTATGGGACATTGGATTTGCCCGTCACTGCAAAGAATCTAGAAAGCACGCTGGACTTTATCAAAATCCGACATCCAAGCCAAAAAGTTTGGGCTGTGGACGCCTGCGTTGGAAAAGCGCAAGATGTTGGCGTTATCAAAGTCGGCTCGGGATTATATCCGGGCTCTTTTTGGGGGCACAACCTGCCACGCTCGGGCAATTTGGGAATAACAGCCTGCGTGGCATCTGATAACGACAATGATTTTCAAACTGCAAGATTAGGTAATGTCTTCAAACTTGCCGATATAATCGCGCAAGCCCTTGATAAAAGCTTGCGTATACATGTAAGTCTTCAAAAAATATACCGACCAAGTAATAACATTATATCAGCATCTAATTAATTAATTATTAAACAAAAATTAAAAAACGATTAAAAAAATGTTTCACGTGAAACATTTTTATCTATTTTTAAAAGAATTTATAAGCTCGCTTATTCTGTCTAAGTCGTCCCGAGAAAAATAATCTATATAAATTCTTCCTTTGTTTTCATTTCCATAGACCGTAACTTTGGTGGCAAACACCCTTTGCATGTCATAAATTAATTCTCTTAACTCTATGCTTTGATGCATAGCGGCAATGGGTTTGGGTTTGGGCGCCAATAGTTTTTTTACGGCGTTTTCCAGATCTCTTACCGACATATGTTTTTGGATAGCGGTGTGGGCGAGCTTTATTTGTTGATTTTTGTCCTCTATGCTCAAAAGCGCTCGGGCGTGACCCGCGCTTAATCTGCCGTCCAAAATCATATCAATTATTTCTTGATCTAGGGTCAAAAGCCTTAGCGTATTAGCGACAGCTGGACGGCTTTTGCCCAATCTTTCGGCGACTTTTTCTTGGGTATAATTATATTCCACCATCAGCCTTTTGATCGCTCTGGCGGCTTCTATGGGGTTTAGATCTTCTCTTTGAAGGTTTTCTATTAGTGATATTTCGCTTATTTTTTGATCGGAATAGTCCTTAATAATAACGGGAACTTTCAAAAGCCCGGCTATTGACGCAGCACGCCATCTTCTTTCGCCCGCTATTATCATATATTTGTCTTCGCGCTTGGTAACTATCAAAGGTTGAATTACGCCGTGAATTTTTATGGAATCGGCCAACTCATTCAAACTCTGTTCGTCAAATATTCTGCGCGGTTGATTTGGGTTGGGAAAAATCTTATTAATTTCTATTTCGGTTTCGGCTTCTTGATTGGCGGTATCTATTACTCTTTCGCTATAATCGTTGTCGCTAAAAAGCGCGTCCAAACCTCTACCTAAACCTTTTCTAACTGACATACAACAAAAACTCCTAATTTATAAAAACATTTTAACATAAGAAAGGATAATTATCAATATTTAAATAATTATGACAGTATAAATAAAAATATCCACAAAATACTAAATATTTATGTTTGTCTATGTGTATGGAAATGTGGATAAGTCGGCTATAAAAATCAGATTTTTCTTAAAAAAATCAAAAAGTACGCGTTTTTTATATACTTATAAACATATTTTTAGCGCGTAATGTTGATAAAATTTGATAATATGTCTAATTTTTTTGGATTGTTTTACACAATATTTCTAAAACTAAACCACAATACTAAGTATAAAAAAAATATAAAAATATTATATATTGTGTTTTTTGTTTGGTTGTCCACAAATTAACTCCCAACTATTACTACTGCTACTATATAAAAATAATATATAATTATTTATCGGGATTTTTATCGTTGTCTTTATTATGTGTAATTTTTATGTATTCGGCCAATCTCAAATGCCTTGATATGATGTCATTATAATAAGAAAAATTATTATTATATGTATCTTTTATTTTCATTTCTTTTAAAATATTATTATAATTTTTACGCTCGCTACTCATAAAATACCCCTTATATATTTTATGTTTTTAGCGACCTATTTTGTTAAAGTTATATTTTGTTTGACTATTAAACATCGCTTATGTATAATTTAAGGTATCGTTTATATTACACTTAATATTCTACATTTTTAAAAAATTGGTGGACAAAATGAGAAAAAAGATCTTAATAATATTTACCGCTTTAATTATGATGTTTGGCGCCGTTTTAGGATGCAGCCCCAAATATCCGGAATTTGATGTTAAAGAAAAACCAGACGATAAATACGCCGTAACCAGCAACGGCGGTATGGTTGTTCAAAAAGGCGATTTTATATACTTTATCAATGGCTATAAGTCTATTGAGGATACCGACGGCAAAAATAACAAATGGGGCAAGGTTGAGAAAGGCGCGATTTATTACGCTAAATTAACAGACGGAAAAGATATAGAAGTAAACGACTACTACGGCAAATATACGACTTACGACAACAATTCTAACGAGTTTGACGATGAGTTTAGCGGATTTGTTACCCAAGAAAAAACTTATTTGGACAAAGACGACGAGGAACAAACAAAACAACAGATTGAAGTAAACCCCGTAATCTCAAAATTAGTCACAAGCGGCGGTTATATTTACGGCGGAATTTATATAATAGACGATTATATCTATTATGCCACGCCCACTACCAAAAAGGACAAAAAAGGAAATATCCAATACGAATTGGTGGATTTTTTCAGAACGCGTATTGACGGCAAAAACACGCAATATATATATACATCCAAAAGCGCTACCCAAAAACCCGTTTATGGATATTATAAATTTAATAATAATGTGTTCGCCGTATTTTACGAGGCAAGCGAGCAAAAAATTTATAGCGTGGAGATAACTACCAAAAAAGTCAAAAACCCCGAAGTTTTAGCGGAAAATGTTACGGGCGCGGTTTTACCCCAAAAAGAAGTTTATTACAAAGGCATATCCCAAGACATGCCCGAAGATTTTATTTACTACACTAGAGATATAGATATAAAAACCGATAAAGAAACAGCGGGAAATATAGTGGAAAGAGTAAGGCCGAACGGAAGCCAAAGGTTAAAAATTTTGTCGGGTATGACCGTAACTTTGGATAAGGTTTCCCAAGGTCATTTGCTTTATTTTGTGGATAATTACCAAAATAGTACCGACAGATATTATTTCGCGAAAGATTATATTGATTTTGATATTGAAGAAGAAAATGATAAAAATGCAAATGTAATATTTTCGGAGCCTATGGAGAATTTTCCTACCGATGTTTATGGTATAGTCCGATCCAGCGATTTTCTAGCTATCGCTACTAAAGGGTCAAGCACGGTTTTATATGTTTCAGGCGAAGTTTCCGCGGAAGATTTTTACAACCAAAAAACAAAGGTATTATACGCCGACGCTAACAACGCTTATTTTGTAATAGATAACACTAACGAAGAAAATCCCATTCTCGCTACGGCTAAGTTGTATTATATTAATTATTTTGACAAACAAAGCCAAGAATTATCGCAAGAAAATATTAAGGTAGATTTTTTGAATATAGATATAGCCGCGGGATATGCTTTTTATGTGTCCACGCAAAACCAAATAGTCCAGACCATACCCAAAAACGATAAAGAAGATATCACAGTATTGGCCGACGCCCAAAATTATTTAAGATTGCAAAATCTAAATTCAGCGACAAAAACCGAATGGGATTTGGGCTGGCTTGATGAAATAGACTATCCGGACTTAGATGAAGAATAAAAAATCAAACCGCCCTAAGGCGGTTTTTTTATATATTTTTCAAACCTTAAAAAGATGCGGGTTTTGTTTTGTGTTTTTTTAATTTTCCAAACCTTAAAATAGATTGGGCTATTAACACCGCCACTAGCGCCACTCCTACATCGGCGAGCTCCGCCAAAATCAAAGACTGCGTTGACGGGAAAAAGTTGATTATCATTACTAGCAGTTTTACCGCCAAAACAATTATTATATTAATCAAAACTACTTTTTTGGTATATTTCGCCAAAGACAGCATCGCGGGTAAAGCGCTTAGGTTATCGTTCATAACCACCATATCGGCCGACTCGACCGAAACATCGCTGCCCGATGTTCCCATTGATATGCCTATATCGGCGCGCGAAATAGCCAACACATCGTTAATGCCCTCGCCCACAAAGGCTGTTTTGCGCCCTTTGTTTATATACTCGCCCACTATATTTAGCTTGTCTTCGGGCAAGCATTTGGCGTGATAGGCGTCAATATCGGTTTTTTGGCTGACGCTTAATGCCACTTCGGCGTTATCTCCCGTGATCATTACGGTATTTTTTACGCCTAGTTTTTTTAGCCGCGCCACGCTTTCTCGCGCATCAGGTTTGATTTGGTCCTCCAAAATTATCGCCCCCATATACTCGTTGTCTTTGGCAATATAAATTGCCGTTTGGGTATATTTAGGAACTATTATTCCATTATTCTTCAAAAAATCAAAACTGCCCGCCAATATTGTATAATCTTTGGTTTGGGTCTTAATGCCCAAGCCCACATAGTCTTTGTGCGACAATATTTGGGAAATATCCACGGGTTGGGCGTATTTATTTAAGACCGCGCGCGCCAAAGGATGCTGGCTATAGCTTTCCGCCAAAGCCGCCACGCTTAAGATTTCTTCTTCCGAATGATTATTGGCGGGAATTATTTGGGCAACCTCAAAAACCCCGGTTGTTAAAGTGCCTGTTTTGTCAAATATAAAGGTGTCAATATTAGCCAAGGTTTCAAGATAATTAGCGCCCCTAAACAGCACGCTGTTTTTGGACGCCGCGCCTATGCCGCAAAAGAAACTTACGGGAATAGACAGCACTAACGCGCAAGGACAGGACACTATCAAAAAGGTAAGCGCTGTTCGCCCAAAACTACCCCATTGCGTAGCGTCAAACCCCAAAACCAAAGGAATAATGACGCCTATTAGCAAAGCTATGCCTACCACCAAGGGCGTGTATATCCTAGAAAATTTGGTTATAAACCGCTCGCTTTTGGATTTTTGGGACGAAGCTTTTTCCACCAAGTCCATAATTTTGGACGCCAAGCTCTCTTGATAAAGCCTAGACACATTGGCTATTATGGTGTTTTGTAGATTAATGCTGCCGGATAAGATTTCGTCGCCCTCGTTTACCGCCACAGGCAAGCTCTCGCCCGTTAGCGACGAGGTATCCAGCATACTGCTCCCGCTTGCCACAACCCCGTCCAAAGCCACCGTCTCGCCCGCCTTAATCAAAATTTTGTCGCCGATATTTACCGTTTCGGGATGGGTGATATTGATATTGTTATTCTCGTCAATAACGGACACTGACAGCTGTTGCTTATCAATAAGCGATTTTATATTCTTGCGGCTTCTTTCAACCGCCAAGTCCTGCAAAAATTCGCCCGCTTGATAAAACAGCATTATGGAAACGCCCTCAAAATATTCGCCCAACGCGAAAGCGCCCAAAGTAGCGATACTCATCAAAAAGTTTTCGTCAAAAAATCTCAAGTGGAGTAGGTTTTTTAAAAATCTATATAATACGCTATAAGAGATCATAAGATAAGACGGTATATACAAAGCCAAAAGAATATAGCCGTCCAAGACTTTGGCAAGCTCCAAAGAAAAAGCGACAGCCAAAACAACAGCGCCCAATAGTTTTATCAATAGCCCCAAAGAAAGCATACTTCTTTTAGCGTTTTGGCGTTTTTGGGATATATCATAAACTAACGCTTGCGGCTCGTATGATTTTACTGTTTTATTGACTATATCAAGTATTTGTCCCTCGTCTAAGTTTTGGTCGGTTTCCATATACAGCTTTTGGACAGCGAAATTTAAAGATACTTTTTTGAATATCTTTTTTAAGTCTTTTTCTATTTTGTCGGCGCACACCGCGCAGTCTAGGTTTTTGATTTTATAAGTCTTGCTCATAACTATTTGCCTTTTTTAGAGTATTTCCAAAGCGTGATCGGCGGCGGCGTTGATAATAGAGTATATATGGTCGTCCGCCAAAGAATAAATGACATTTTTGCCCTCTCTTTTGGATGTCAAAAGCCTCATCCTTTTGAGCATATTAAGCTGATGGCTGACAGCCGAATGCGTCATATTCAAAGTTTGGGCTATGCTTATAACATTAAGCTCTTGCGAAACAGACAGCAAAAGCAAAATCTTAAGCCTATTGGGGTCGGACATCGCCTTTAAAAATCCCGCCATTATTTCTATTGTCTGATCGTCGTAGGGTATTTTGTGGTTATTTGTCATAATCGAACCTCATAAAAATGTTTGAATATATGAACAACATTTCATATATATAGAATATTATCATACGCGCGAATATGTGTCAATCAAATATATATAATATATTTTTAAAACGCCTTTTGGCTTTTTTAGTTGAAAATAAATGCCTTAAATAGTATAATATCTCTTACCCCTTAAAATTGGTTTTTTATTACATTTTAGATAGGATTTATGAGGATTTTAACAAAACGATGAGCGAATTTGAGTTTGATATTCAACAAGAGAAAACAGATTACGATAGTTTATGGGCTGAGATTTTGCAAGAGTTGGAGACAACCATATCGGCTGTCAGTTTTGACGTGTTTATAAAAACAATGAGGCCTTTGACCATAAAAGACGAAAAACTTGTTCTGGTTTGCGAAACCAACGCCAACAAAGCCGTAATTGTCAAAAACTATCAAGAACAGATTGATGCCGCTATCGCCAAGATATATCCTCATCTTTCATCGCTCATAATCACCTCCAACGAAAAAGACGAGTTTATTAATAAGCCCGAAGAGTTTTTGGACACCGCTCCTAAAGCGATAGAACAGCCCGTGTCCAGTAGTTTTAACCCCAAATATACATTTGACACTTTTGTAGTGGGCAAAAGCAACCAATTTGTTTACGCGGCGGCGCGCGCGGTTACCGAGAATACGGGCAACTCTTACAACCCGCTCTTTATCTATGGAGGCGTGGGACTGGGCAAGACGCATATAATGCACGCCGTGGGCAATTACATAACTTCCAAACATCCCGAATTAAAGGTTTTGTATGTTACTGCCGAGCGGTTTATGAACGAGCTGATTGACTCTATCCGCTCGGGCAATAAAGACCGCAATATTACAGTAAACTTCAGAAACCGTTACCGCAATATAGATATTTTGATGGTGGACGATATACAATTTATCGCCAATAAGACCAGCACCCAAGAAGAGTTTTTTCACACCTTTAACGATTTGCACAACAAGGGCAAACAAATCATAATCTCAAGCGACCGCCCGCCCAGAGAAATCAACCCTTTGGAAGAGCGCTTAAGAAGCCGTTTTGAGTGGGGGCTTATAGCCGATATCCAGCTGCCCGATTTTGAAACCAGGCTCGCTATTTTGCAAAAAAAGGCGTTGCTCCAAAACTACAACATAAGCGACGATGTTTTGGCTTTTATCGCCGAACAAAACGATACCAATGTCAGAGTATTGGAAGAAAACCTTACAAGAGTATATTTTCACGCCAAACTGTTTGAAGAGCCTTTGACGGTAGAGCTTGCCGCCAAGGTCCTAAAAGAAAGCCCGGGCGAAGCCAACGAGACATTGTCTATTGACGCCATTATTGATACTTGCTGCAGATATTACAGGGTAACTAGGGAAGATCTATTTGGCAAGCGAAAGAACAAAGAAATTGTCTATCCGCGCCAGATGTGCATATATCTTATTACCGAAATTTTATCCGTGCCGCTTGCCACCATAGGTCAGATTTTTGGCGGAAGGGACCATACCACCATTATGTACGCGCGCGACAAAATAGCTAACGAGCTTCAAAACAATCCCCACATTAAGACCGCTTGTCAAGATTTGAGAAATTTGATCTATAAAAAATAACCTTATTATTTTTGGGAAGCCTTGATTTTTTTGGGCATACAAGCCATTTTTTCAGACGATGTTCTGGTCTGATTTTCTGTTTCTTGTTCTTGTGTTGGCTGTTCGGCCATAGCCGCTGCGAGCGTAATTTGCGCTTGGTCGGGCGCATCGTCGTTGGGAGCGTCATCTTGAATATTCGCCATAGCTTCTAAATTTTGTTTAGCATTATCTTCTGTTATATCGCTCGTAGCCTGTAAAGACTCGGCTTGCGTTTTTTCGGGCGTATCGTCTGTAGTGTCGGTCATAGCTTGTAAAAATTCGGCTTTATTTTCATCTTCAGCCCTTCCCTCCGCCGTGTGTATTGACTCGTCTATTACATTATCCGAAGCGAAGATATCGCCGCTAGGGTCTTGTTCATATAGCTTGTTTAGATAATCGTCCTCGTCAAATTCCAAAAAGTCTTGATCGTCTTTCATACATATCCCCTATATTTATAAAAATGTTATTATAAGATATATCAAAACCACGCCAAATATGCCAAAAACGGCGCAAATAAAAGCGTTTAACGGGTTAATCGGGACAGCCATAATACCAAAAAGATTAAAGGCAAAAAGGAACAAACAGCCCATTATGGCGTTTAAAAGGATACCGAATACGCCCTTTTTTTTGATTTTTAAAAGCCAGCACGAAAAAGCAATAACAGCTACTCCTAAAATAATAGAGGTTATTATCTCTATAACGAAGACAAACATATTATATTATACTTGGCTTGTCCTAAAACTAGAATAGCAAAAGAAGAACAAATGACAGAAAAATTAAAATCTTAAATTCCAAAAAATTATATAATCTTGCATAATTTGATTTTATTATCAAAAAACTCTACGCCCGCGTAACCTTCGCTTAATAGTTTTTCATACTGAGCGTAATCCAAACAATGTATAATTTTTTGGTCGGATTGGTCTATTAAAATATCGCGGTCGATAAACTTTATCAAATACCCAAAATCAATATCAAAACTACGCTTAACGCTTACCAGCCTAAAGTTTCTTCTAAAAAAGAAATTAAGGCTCGCTTGGTTTTCCAGCTGAACGACAGCGCAAAGACAGATATTTTTTTTGGCTTTTATGCTGGTGATCAAATAATCATAAAGCTTGCCCGCTATGCCTTGGTTTCTGTAGCCTTTCCGCGTCATTACGCCCGAATACTCGCAAAC
>DUVY01000177.1 GCA_012840805.1 Clostridiales bacterium
CATTCTGCTGCCTGATGTTGCAAGCTCTATACATAGATCGCATCTCACGCTCAATCGTGCGCTCTCTGTTCTGGTAATAACCGTTTCTGTAGGTGTAAATGACACCATGATAGGTGATCACTTTGAGCCCTTCGAGTAGAGCTTCGGCGAATCTCCAATGGAGAAACTTCTTGTCGTCAAAAAACTCACTGATTACCGCCGCTTGCCCCGCTTCGAAAAATGCTTCGTCTCGCAGGATGATTTCTAGTTCGTCCTTTGGTAGGGGGTCTTTGAGTACATAGTCATTGATAAGAGTTAGAGTTTCCCTCACCTGTTCGTTGGTAAAACCTCTCGTTTGTAGAACGCCGCTGTAGCGAAATAGAGCGTCATTACGGGAACCTTTCTGCATGTTGGGGAAGTCGAAGTCGTCTTTGTACTTTTGACCGTGGATGATTTTGAGCCAAACTGGGGCTTCTTCAACTTCCTCCCATGGGGTATCCCGTATCCATTCCCGCCACTTGCCGTTTAGTTTAACAGTAGATAGACTATTTACGTCCCAACCTTTAATGTCTTGGGTGAGTCCCAGAGCATTGCGCCTTTTTGTGGGGCTACCTGTGCCATCTGGTGTCCTAAACCAGACATGGATTCCTCGGTCGGTTCGCATGACGCGACATTTAAGGTTCAGATCCTCTATGATTTTAAGCATGATTTCTGCTTCGTCACTGTTGTCGAAGTCGAAATTACTAAACGGTGCGGGTGATTTTATGGCTAGGTTCGCTTCGCCCGCTACTTCGGCAAGTGAGAAACACTCAATCTCGCCAAACTTGTGTAAAGGGCGCTTGTCCTCATTGATAATAACATATTCGAGCTTAAACGGTGGTAAGGGCCGGCCGGCTGATTTTGCCCCCTCTGGTTTTTTAAGCGGGGTTAGTTTGATTTTGGCCACTCATTTAGCACCTCCTTATGATATCAATGTTCTACCACTCATAATAGCCCTCCTAATCTTCCAATACTAGCGGTACAAACTCCGTAAAGCTCACAGGAGCAACGGCTTTCACCATATCCAGTATAGCCTCTGCATACTCCCTAATCTCCGCTTGCGCACTCTTGTCGAGCCTCAGTTTAAGGAAATTCATTAAGCTGCGACCGTTCACTGTCCAATAAAACTTCGTGTATGTTCCCAGCGGTAGAATCGAACGTGCTAGCTCTTTGGGCATGGTTTCTTTCATTAGATTGTATCGGTCGAACTGTTCCTCATTATATTTTTTCCAAACCGCTAGCTGCTGTTGGTTTAAACCACATGGTATGAAGTAGTCTCGCTCCGCTACACAATACCTTAAGCTCTCCTCATTAAAGCTCCCAATTCTATGTCTCATCCATTGCCTTGCCACAAAGATTGGACATTTCACGTCAAAGGTGAACACCATCGTCTCGAATGGGGTCATATGTCCCTTTTGAAGTAAGTGCCGAATAAGGTTCCTGTCCGACTGTTCATTCGACTTATCCTCGCTACGCCAGCACCTTCTAGCGTTACGTATGACCGATTTGTCCCCTCCCATATATTCTACCAATCGCACATACCCTGCGTTCAGTACGTTTTGCTTAATCATTCCTCAGCACCTCCTTTCAATCCCCTTTCAGTATGGTTTTTATCTTGTCAAGGGTAGGCGAACTTATACGCCCTAACACAGCTTCCTCCCGCACCACCTTAGAAAGTAGCTCTCTGAGAATGAAG
>DUVY01000175.1 GCA_012840805.1 Clostridiales bacterium
ATTGGTGCTTCTTGACCTGGTGCATCTCTCCTGACGGGGGGAATCTCCAAGACCAAGGGCATTTTTCCGTGGACGGACTGCACGAAAATATAAAGGTGTGGTTTCAAGAGCGGCACGGGCGGGACTTCGGCATGGAAGAGAGGTTTTCAACAACAAAGCTGGACAAAGAAGGATTTGGGCGGTTTCTTGACATCGTGAATCAGGAGCTTATGGTTGAATTTTTTGGGATTGATACCTCCGGCTTTTGGCGGGAGTACGAGACAATGCGAGGGGAGTATGGCGTTTATAGTGAGATACCATTTTAGGAGGGAAGAGAGCATGAAAGTTTTTTTAGGTGGAACTTGTAATAACTCCCGTTGGCGGGAAGTTTTAATTCCGATGCTTAAAATAGATTACTTTAATCCCGTTGTAGAAAACTGGACACCCGAATGTCAAAAGAGAGAGATCGAAGAACGGGAAAAGGCTGATTTTGTCTTATATGTTATAACAAAAGAAATGACAGGAGTTTATTCAATCGCTGAGGTTGTTGACGATAGCAACAAAAGGCCCGAAACAACCCTTTTCTGTGTACTTAAAGAGGGATTCAATGAAGGTCAGTTGCGGTCACTAAGCATGGTTTCGCAATTAGTGAGGCGGAACGGCGCCAAGGTTTTTGAAACACTGGAGGAAATAGCTGACTATCTGAATGGTTATGGTGGGGCATAAAAAAAGACCGGTGCGTGACCGGTCAGCCTTTCCGCCATTATAGCGTCGTTACTTTATATCGGTTTAATTAGTTGTACCCGTGAAGCCCTTATTTGCCCTTCGGTTTGATATGGCACAACTACACCGGCAAGCCATTCCCATCTAATCAAGCACTTCCAAACCGGATTTATATTACGTTCTGCCCACTCTTTGGTTGCGACATTTATGCCACAACCGCACACGATATTAGGCGAAGGGTTGACAACCTCTTCGATGATGGAGCCCTTCGCAATTTCCCAGTTGGGGTTCGGTGGAAATTGTTCTCCGAAAGACTTATAGACGATGATACCGTCCTCGGTATTTTCGAAGTTTTCCATAATGTACTCAATGGGGTTGAGCAACCCCTTAACCCCGCTTAGATCGACATTACGCAAATCAACATGACGCAGGTCTACGCCGCTCAAGTTGGCGTTGAACAAATTGGCTTCGATTAATTTGGCGTAATCTAGACAGGCATTGTCTAGATCCGCCTTAAATAAATTCGCGCAACTCAGATTAGCCCTAAACAAGCCCGCGCTGCTCAAATCCGCTTCGCATAAGTTGGCGGAGCGCAAATCTGCTTTGTTTAAATCGGCATGGCTCAGATCCGCCCTAATTAATTTCGCGTTATACAGATTAGCACAATCCAGATGTGCGTAGCTTAGATTCGCGCCGCTCAAGTTAGTGTCGAATAAATTGGCATCGCATAAATACGCGCCGCTTAGATTTGCTTCGCGCAAATCGGCTTCGCGCAAATCGGCTTCGTTTAGATCGGCATCACTCAAGTCGGCACGACTACCGCCTGATCCCGCCAACCATTCACGATGTTTTTTTAGTATTTCCAATATTTCTTCTTGGGTATATTCCATTTTTATCCCTCCTTGAAACCGTGTTTGACAATACATTCCGCTAGCTTTACCGCCGCGTGAATGTCTTTTCCGAAGTCAGGGACTTCGCACGCTTCATAGTTATGGCAAAATCCGCGTGCAGGGAAAGCGTGCGGGGCTTCAAATAGAGATGCTAGCACTGGTTTCCAGTAAAGGTTTGTGCCTCTTCCATCTCGGAGATCCCACCATTCCAGCTCAACAATAATAAAGCCGGAATGGAGCTCACTGTCAGAACATCGGAGCCAGAGTGCATACTTTGTTCCCCAGGGGATCTTTACTTTTATGATGTTAAAGGGTTCTCTTTCTTC
>DUVY01000201.1 GCA_012840805.1 Clostridiales bacterium
TATCTTCTCCCTCTTCTTGTAACTCAATCCTGCAATCATCAATGTTAATTCCACCAGTTCCCCATTTAAGTACATTGTCAGCAATAGTCTTTTCGCTAATTGGTTTTCTAGCAAGCACAATCGGCTCGTTTGCGGGCTTCAAATGAGTTCCCCATCCTTCCCACTCTTGGGCTTCTGGCGTGGCAGGGGCGGTTATTTCTTGAATGCCTCCCCTATCTACATCACCACCATATACGTTATTTCCTTCGTAACCATATGATTGCAGTTTTTTCTTTCGGGCTATAACCTTCCTTTCTGCACCCAGTTTCTTATCAATCGCCTTGCTAATGTCATGGGATTTAGGGAAGCCGCTCCCGTACAGCCATTGGATGCAATCTCTTATTTCAAACCCTGCGTCCTCGATAGCACATGTCATTCTATGGTATGTTCTAGTTCCCCCGAAGGCTAGTAAGTGTCCTCCGGGTTTTAATACCCTCAAACACTCTTTCCATAATTCCACGTTGTAAGCTACACCTGTGCTGTCCCACTTCTTCCCCATGAACCCTAATTCATAAGGCGGGTCGGTTACAATACTATCAACAGAATTATCATCCAGTAATTTCATACCCTCAAGACAATCCATGTTGTAAATTCTATTGAGTTCAAGCAATCGCTTTACCTCCTTCCTGAGTAACTTCTTGTATACTTTTGAAAACTACTAACCAATCATGCTTAAAAACTTCCACATCGTAGGTATAGATCTCTTATAAAATGTGCAGCAGACCCGGGTTTTAATCGCCCCACATTTCGTAATAGGATAGCTCCTCACCGTAATTGTTATTTCTTATCTGTTCGTGAACTTCTTCGTAACAACTTTCACAGACTTTTTTGTAGGGTATCCCATAATTGTCGTTTATCCAAGTTAGGTCATTTCTGTCAAATATTTGTTTGCAGTTCCCGCAAAACTGTTCCCTCTGTTTATAAACTTTTCCTTCGTTCATGATTACCTCCTTCCTGAGTAACTTCTCGTATACTCTTGCATATATTCAGTGAACAGCTTTTCTCCGAAGTCGGAGTAACCTTTTAACGCCTTATAGATAGCGCCCTCGATCGTACCTTTAGTGACGAAGTGCAAATATGAGCATTTGTTAGATTGTCCAATCCTGTGAATACGGTCTTTCGATTGTTCGAGCGTATTACTACTGAGCGTAGGTTCATAAAAAATGATTGTGTCCGCTGCGTACAAGTCAATACCAGTAGAACCACTTTGATATTGACAAATGATAACTTGTATTTTTGGATCGGTTTGGAACTTGCGCCATATCTGCTTATCTTTTTGTCGACCGTCGAGAATAACGTGTTTAATTTTCAACGTATCTAGTAGTGCCGATATTGAATCTATTGAGAGTCTAAACTCGCAGAATATAACCAGCTTTTTCTCCCAACCGTCGAGGAACTCTTTAAGCACTTTTAACTTTTCGCATTTCAACTCATGCGTTTCGTCACCGTCGTTCATAAATCCGGAGCATATTTGACGTAACCGGACCATCCGAGCTAGCGGGTTTTCTGCTAAAATACCCATCTCCTCAACGGTACTATGTTTGTGTAACTCTTTGTAGAGCTTTGGTTCTTTGAGTTCAATGTCGTACACTTCATCTGGCAATTTTTCGGGTAAGTCCAAACAATCCGACTTCTTTACTCTGTAGCAATGTTCTGCTATAATGTCCTGCAATTCGTCGACGTTGAGGTATCTGTAAGGTTGCCACCATTGATTTAGGACGCAGTACCTGTCCTCGAACTGTCGATATGTGCCAAAAATCTCACTCGCGACTCTGTTTCTTACTACCGTCGGTTTGAGAAAAGCATACTGCGCCCAAATGTTTTCAAGCTGTCCGTTTCCTATAGGTGTGCCAGTGAGAATGTATCTGTATTTAGCTTGCAGAGACAGCTTGAGCAAGAATGCTGATCGCTTGCTAGTACGGTTCTTTATGAAATGACTTTCGTCTAGTACGATGCAATCCCATTGCCGCTCATACCCTTTATTTTTCCGCCATACCGAGTCGTAGTTGATTACTGTGATATTCTCCTCGAGGAGCTGCCGGTCTAGCCCACCGAATAACTCGCAATCTCTATACCACGCCCCCATTGTAGCCTTTGGTGCAACTATGAGGGCGTTCTCTATTTCGCCGCTTTTGAATAACTCGAGGATTCGACACAGGGTAGGGAGGGTTTTACCGCACCCTTGCTCCATGAATAGAGCGAA
>DUVY01000118.1 GCA_012840805.1 Clostridiales bacterium
ATCCACGCCCGTATCTTCCGCCGCCTTATCTAAGGCTTTGGCTATTTCCAAATAGCCTAGGTTGTTGGCGCCTATCAAGCTTATGGGCGTAACGGAGATACGCTTGTTGACAATGGGTATGCCGTAGTCGCTTGAGATGTCGTTGCCTACCGCGACAAGATTTTGGGCAAGCCTGCATATCTTGTCGTAAACCTTTTGGGCGGTGCTTTTTGGGCTTGAGTCTATGCAGTCAAACAAGGATATCGCCATAGTAATCGTTCGAACATCCAAGTGTTGACTTTCTATCATTTGTATTGTTTCCAAAATTTCTTTTTTATTAATCATAGCCTTTCTTTAAATCTTGTGCATTGTATTAAAAATATCTTCATGCTGGATGCGCGCGTTGACGCCAATTTGGGCGCTTATAACATCAAAATCTTTTTGAATGTCGGGTATCTTTTTGGCGCATTTTGAAATATCCACCAGCATAATCATAACAAAATAGTCCTGCAAGATAGTTTGGCTTATATCCTCGATATTAGCCTCTATGTCTTTTAAATAAGCGCTTATACGGGCTATGATGCCCATTTTGTCTTTGCCCACAACCGTTACTATCGCTCGCATTAGTTCTCCTTAGCTTTTTTTACAATTTTATAATCCAGCAATATGCTGGCGTGAGTGCGGTATTTTATTATATCGCCTTCTAAAAAAGGCGGATGCTCCAAATCTTTTCGTATCAAAACCCGTCTTTGCGGCATGTCAGGGCGTTTGACTACCTTTTCTTCCAGAATCATAAGATAATAATCCACTCCGTCTTTTTGGGTAATGGTATCGTCAAAATACAAAAATTTGCCCGTATCTTCTTCGATAAGACCTGTATATATATTCCTAAGCGTCTTATAGTATTTGTGGGTTAGGCGGAATTTGATAGAAAGAAAAAACCACGCGCCGCAAAAATAAAAAGCCGTTATTATTATATTAAGCGCTTGCGCCCAAGACCTGCCTATTTGATGCCTAAAGACCGCTATCAAGATATTAGCTATAACTATTACCAAAAAAGCTATAACCAGCGACCATATATATTTAAGGCGCAAACGTTTTACCTGATTATATTCTTCTCTGGTATATAAACTTACAGTCTCCAAACCGACATCCTCTATTTTCAAAATATTGAAAATATTATATCATTCATCGTTTTATTTTACAATGATTTGGGATAAACCCTAATATGTTATAGTATTATTATTTTAAGCGATTTATAATATTGTTTTTCGCTATGCGCGCATATGAGCAAGTATTGATATATCCGAAGCAGTTGCCTTGTTATTTTTCTTGCCTATTGATTATCATAAAAAAACAGGCTATAATATTAAGCCTGTTTTTTTGTCTTTAATAGTTTTTTATCTTATCATTATTTCTTAATGAACGCCAACAGCTCTTCTTGCACCGCGGGCATAAATGAAAAGATCAAAACCACAGCCACCAAAGCCAGATAAATGATTGTAAGTATCAAACCTTTGTCAATCACAAACTCCAAACCGACTACAGCGACTACGGCTATTGTGGCGTATGTTTGCACATAGCCCAATATGGTGAGAAGCAGCGCATGGTCGGTTATTTCAAAAACTGTGTTGATGTAAGAAAAGGCCAACACGAGAATGACTATAAAAGCCAAAATTTCGCCTATGATATCAAGAGCCTTTTCCAAAGGTTTTCCTACGGTTGTTTTTAGCATGACTTATCCCTCCTTATCTTAATATAAAATATTTTTAAAAATATTTTATTATCATAATTATATAATACAAAAGCGTTATTGCAAATATAATATAATGTAAAAATATAAAAATTAATGTCTATCCCACAAAAGATATTCTAATATTTTGTCGTCGTCAAAACTATCAAATTTTAAAGCTTCTTTTATGGAAGATGATAATATACGCATAGGCGCAAGCCCCACAAGCTCGCTGTTTTTGATTTCTACGCCAAAGTTTCGCGCCTTTTTTTTGACCGTTTGATAAATCTCAAAAAACGAAGTGGATTTTGTGTTAGTTATGTTCATAGATACCTGGACTATATTTTTGCTCTTTAGCTCAAGCCCGAGCGCTTTTAAGCCCTTTATCCCGCCGTTTGATTCCCTTATTGACGAGGCAATTTTTTTGGCTATTCTTAAATCGTTTGTATCTAGATTGATATTAAAAGCGACCAAAAAATCCCTAACCCCGCACGCCGCCACGCCCGCCGTTTTGTGCGGAATATTTGGGCCAAAATCAGGCTTCCATTCGGGGCTTTGCATTTTGGCCGCCATATTCTCAAACCCGCCTCGTCTTATATCAGACAATTGAACTCTATTGGGGCTTGAGGCGGAATGAGCGTATAAAAAAACAGGGATGCCGTATTTTTGGCTTATTTTTTGGGCGGCTTTTTTGGAAATCAAAACAGCCTCTTCTTTGGTTATGTTTTTAATTGGGACAAAAGGAATCACATCGACCGCGCCCATTCTTGGGTGCGCGCCTTTATGCGCGTTCAAATCAATATGCTTTACGGCGACGCCCACAGTCTCTATCAACGCTTTTAAGACCGCTTGTGGCTTGCCCGCCGCGGTGATAACCGCGCGGTTGTGATCAATATCGCTCTCATAACCCAGTAAAACCCGATGTTTTTCAAAACAACGGGTTAAGGCTTTTAGTGTTTTTTCATCCGATGCGCTAAAGTTAGGAACGCACTCAATTATTTTTTCCATAGAACGCTTTATAACTTTTTTATAATTTTGCAAGGGTTGCCCGCGGCGACTACATTGGCGGGGATGTCCTTGACCACTACGCTACCCGCGCCGATTGTCGTATTGTCGCCTATTGTAACTCCGGGGCAGATTATAGCGCCGCCGCCTATCCAGACATTATCGCCTATGGTTATAGGCTTGCCCAGTTCCAAACCGCTAACGCGGACTTGGGGATCGGTTGGGTGAGTGGCGGAATATATTTGAACATAGGGCGCGAACATCACATTGTCGCCTATTATAACCTTGTTGACATCTAATATTATACAGCCGTGATTAGCGTAAAAATTATCGCCTAATGTAATATTATATCCATAATCGCAATAAAACGGCGATTCTATATGGACTTTGCCTTTTACTTTAAGCAATTGGCGCAAAATTTGGACTCTTCTTTCTAGGTCTTCAGGGTTGGCGTTATTGAACTCAAATAATAATTTTTTGGCCGCTTGGCGCTCTTTGGCAAGCTCAAGATCCGCCGAATAATATAATTCGCCGCTAAGCATTTTTTGTTTTTCTGTTTTCATTGTTATTCCTTATAAAGCTCTTTTAAATCAATATGTGGGTTGGTATATCGCGGACGCTTTTTTGTCATTGGCGTATAGTTAATGCTTTTTTGGGGACACCAATTAATACACGCCATGCATTGAATACAGTTGTTTCGCCATTTGGGCTTGTTGTTAATCTTTTCAATATTATTAGTGGGGCATACTCGGACGCAAATATCGCAGCCATTACAGTTTTTATCCGCGCTGAAAAAAATATGCGAAAACAGCAAGAAAAAGTTAAATAAAGGGCTTACTAGTCCCGTTTTTATATAATCCAAAGGGCTATTGTGCTTTTCCAAATATTGAACTTGGTTTTTGATGTCGGCGCTTATTTTTTCTATGGTTAACAGGGCGTCATTAATCTTTTGCCTAATAGCGCTGTCGTTATCAAGCTTAAATATCGCGATATAATTTTCGGGCATTAAGATGCCGTTTATATAATTTACTGCAAATAAGTTTTTTAATTTCTTGGAGAATTTTTCGGCGGAGCGACCCGGAGTTGAGCCGTAAGTGGTTATAATAAAGACATATTTGGGGTTGGAAATAATCTTAATCTTTTTATAAAAATCATTCAAAATCTTGGGATATGTATAAGCGTAAACGGGAAAAACAAAACCAATCGTGTCTGATTGCAATACTATTTCTTTTTCTTTTACGCGTTTTGAGATGTTGATATATTGCCCGTCTAAATATGACGCTAAGTTTTTGGCTACAAACAAACAATTTCCCGTTCCGCTAAAATAATAGATTTGCGCGCTCATAGATAATATTTTAACATTTTTTAAAAATACATAAAAGCATTTAATATTAAAAAAATTAATACAAATAAATAGTTTTTTTATAAATAATATAGTATAATTATTTTTAAGTGTTTTATTGTAGGAGGATTATGATGAAACGAAGCAAAGAATACAGAGCGCTCGCCTGGAATATCTTTAATCAGGACTTGGGCAAAATATTTTTATTCTCTTTACTTTCTACCATAGTTCTTATGGCAATAGGCGGCACGGGTTTTGGCTTCTTTATACTCGGACCATTTTATGTGGGAACGATGCTGTATTATTTGAGAGCGATTAGAAAAGAGGAGCTAGGCTATGGCGCTTTGTTTGAGCCAATAACCAAAAACGACATTATAAGAACTATCATCTTGTATATCTTGAAAATTCTTTTTATATTCCTTTGGACGCTTTTGTTCTTTATTCCGGGCATTATCAAATCGTATTCTTACGCTATGGCGGAGTTTATCGCTATTGACAACCCTAATATGAGCGCGGAAGATTGCATTACCCAAAGCAGAAAGATGATGAAGGGATACAAATTTAAGCTTTTCTTATTGGACTTGAGCTTTATTGGCTGGTGGATATTAGCGGTAGTGATAATTTTTGTAGGCGCTGTCTTTTTCCAAGCTTATCATACGATGGCAAGAGCCGCTTTTTATGAGGACTTAAAAGCCAAATATAACGCCTAATTATAGCGAAAAATAGGCATTTAAAAAACCTCTTTTTTCTCGCGAAAAAGAGGTTTTGTTTTTATGTTCAGTATTAAGATTAACGCTTGGAGAATTGAGGCGCGCGACGAGCTTTTTTGAGACCGTATTTCTTTCTTTCTTTCATGCGCGGGTCTCTTGTCAAAAATCCTGCTTGTTTTAAAGCGGGTTTATACTCAATATCGGCTTCTACAAGCGCTCTTGCGATGCCGTGTCTTATAGCGCCCGCTTGACCGGTAAATCCGCCGCCCTTTACATTTACATAAACATCCCATTTGTCAGTTGTCTTAGTCAACTCAAGCGGTTGTCTTACGATTAATTTTAGGGTATCCAATCCAAAAAAGTCGTCAATATCCCTTTTGTTGATAATTATATTGCCTGTTCCGCCCGGAACCAATCTTACTCGGGCGACCGCTTTTTTCCTACGACCTGTTCCCCAATATTGAATTTTTTTCTTGCTTGCGATTTTCGCCATAATTTATAACCTCTTAACTTTATCTTTTAAACAAATCCAAAACCTCGGGCTTTTGAGCTTGGTGATTATGTTCGGCGCCTTTGTAGGTGCGAAGTTTTTTGATCATCGCTCTGCCCAATCTGTTTTTGGGAAGCATTCCTTTGATTGCCTTATAGACCGCTTCGTCGGACTTTTCGGCCATATATTTGCGATAGACAGTGGTCTTTAGTCCGCCAGGATAGCCTGAATATGACTTCTTTACCTTTTGGTCAAGCTTGTCGCCCGTTAAAACCACCTTATCGCAATTAATGACTATAACATGGTCGCCTGTGTCCACATGGGGCGTATATATGGGTTTGTGCTTGCCGCGCAAAATTGCCGCTACTTGCGAAGCCAATCGTCCCAAAACCACGCCTTCAGCGTCAACTACATACCATTTTCTCTCTATATCTTGCGGTTTTGCCATAAATGTCTTCATGTTATTATCCTTTTTACTTATTTAGTAAAATTTAAAAATTATTAAATATTTTCTGATTGTTTTTTATTCTCTTTTAACGGGGCAAAAAAGACAATAAAAAACATGCATCCTAATGGACGCTAAGATATTTTATTAAAAAATCCAATCATTGTCAAGCAAATAAACCTGTATCGTCTCGTCAGGCGCATTTTGATTTGTTATGATTTGTTTTCATTTTTAGTTATGATTGCATAATACTTAACGCCGCCTAATAAAATATACCTAGGACGCAAAGGCTTGACACTAGATAAATGTTTTTATATTATTATAGCGTCAAAAAGGTATTATTGAGAAACCAAAAAAATTGACATTTGTAGTTATATAGGCTTTTGACACAATGTCAAAAGCCTTTTTTAATCAAAAATGAGATATATTACGGTAATTTTAATCGGGTTAAGTCTATCAATAGACGCAGCCGCCGCTGCCGCCGCAAGCGGGGCTTGTTGCTGCCAAAACAAAAGAGCTTTGGGCATAAAATGCGCTACTCTTTTTTCTATTTTTCAAGGCGGTATGACTCTGGCGGGATATATGCTGGGGTCGTTTTTGATTGATTATATTGATCTTTACGCGCATTGGATCGCGTTTGGTCTTCTTAGTTTTATAGGCGGCAAGATGATAATTGACGCTTTTCATGACAACCAAACGCCTGTGGACTATTCTTCTAACAAAGTCTTAATCATACTCGCTGTCGCGACCAGCATAGACGCCTTCGCGGCGGGAATGAGCCTTACCGTTGAGGAACAACTCAATATCTATATATCCGCGTTGATTATAGCGCTGATTACTTTGGTAATGTGCTTAATTAGCTCCAAAATCGCCTCTTATGTGGGCAAAAAGCTTGAAAGAAGGGCGTTAATCGCTGGCGGAGTAATCTTAATTTTGATAGGGCTGAAAATCTTAATCGAGCATGTTTTCTTATAATATTTAATATCCAAAATATTCTCTTTAATACTCAATATCAAGCAAGTATAGCCCGCGCGCGGGCGCTATCTCTTTGGCGTATTTTCTTTGCTTGGACTCCAAAATAGTTTTTATGTCTTGCGGCTGTATGATTTTTTTGCCGACTTTTATTAATTGCGCAACAATCACCCTTACCATATTATATAAAAACGACCTGCCCGTGATTTTGATAACCAGCTCTTGGCCGTAGCCGTCGTCAATTTCTCGCAAGATAAAATCTATATTATTAATCGTCCTTATTGAAGACGAAAAATTGCTGCCTTGGGACATAAAAGCGCTAAAGTCGTGCTCGCCTATCAAAAACTTAGTAGCTTGTCTCATAGCGTTAATGTCCAAAGGTGGTCTTATGCTGTAATGGGTGTCGTAATAAACGCCGCTAGGGCTATTCGATAAAAAAATTTTATAAATATAAGTCTTGGACTTTGCCCAAAATCTACTGTGAAAATTATCGTCAACTAACTCGCTTTTTCGTATCTTTATATCCGCGGGTAAAACATTGTTAAGAACATAAGCGTATTTTTGGGGCGGTAACGGATAATCAATATCAAAATGCGCTTTCATATTGTAGGCGTGAACGCCCGCGTCCGTTCTGCCCGCGCCGTGTAATCCGACTTTTTGATCCGTAACTTGAAAAATCGCCTGCTCTATTGTTTGGGCAATTGTCGCAAGGTTTTTTTGACGCTGCCAGCCGTGATAGTTTGTTCCTCTATATTCTATGGTTAATAGTATTCTCATATCTTTTTAGACTAATGAGTAAATTATATTAAGAGAAAACCAATTATACCTTGCCATAAAAATCAAAAAGCTAAATCCCGCCGCCAATAACAGCGCCATAAAGTCTTTCAGCCCAAATTTGAGTTCTTTCATTTTGGTCCTGCCCTTGCTGCCTCTGTAACAGCGCGAGTCCATAGCGTAGGCGAGCTCTTCGGCGCGCCTTAGCGAATTGACAAACAGCGGGATAATAACGGGCAATAGCGCTTTGGCTTTTTTGAAGATATTGCCGCTGTCAAAATCCGCGCACCTTGCCCGCTGCGCCATCATTATTTTGTCGGTTTCCTCAATTATATTGGGTATAAACTTCAAAGTTATGCTCATAATAAGCGCCAGTTCGTGAACGGGAAATCTTATTATTCTCAAAGGCTTCATCAATGACTCCACCCCGTCCGTCAATGTTACGGGCGTTGTGGTAAGCGTGAGCAATGACGGACCCATTACCAACAGCGTAAGCCTAAGCGCCATTTTTAAGGCGTTATTGACGCCCGTCCAAGTCATTCCAAAACGGATAAACTTCCATTTTAGCTCAAATATAATATTATTAACCGTCCATTGTCTAAAATAAACATCTATAACATAAGGCTTGTTTTCCAAAGGCGTTAAGAACAGATTAATAACGGCTGTAAATGTTATCAAAAACAATATAGGCTTGACGCTTTTTAAAATCAGTTTTATTGGGACTTTGGACAACAGCACTAATAAAAACAAAACCAAAAATGTCAATACATAGACCGTGTATGTATTGATAAAAAATATTGACACCATATACATAAGGGCTATTATTATCTTGGCGCGGGGGTCCATTCGATGAATGATTGAGTTGGCGGGATAATATT
Organism: Clostridiales bacterium; assembly: GCA_012840805.1. Taxonomy (GTDB): domain Bacteria; phylum Bacillota; class Clostridia; order Christensenellales; family DUVY01; genus DUVY01. The sequence continues at coordinate 8,328 of DUVY01000118.1, forward strand.
GTCCCAAAGCTATATCTCTCAAGCCCGTTCTCCTTTATACAGCTTCAAAACTTCGGCAATAAGTTCGTCTTGTTTATGAATGCCCGTCTTTATATTTATGCCTTTTTTTCTTAATCGCCTCGCTATTCGGGCGGAAGTAGGAATATCTAAGCCCATTTTTCCTAATTCAAGGCTACGCTCCACCAACTCGCTAGGTTTTAGATAATAGACAAGCTCGCCCTGATTAAGCACGGCAACACGCGTGCAATGTTCGTTGATTTCGTCCATATTATGACTTATCATAATTACGGTGACTTGAGAGGCTTTTTTTATTGAATGCACAAGCTCCAAAATATTTTCTTTGCCCTTAGGGTCTAAGCCCGCCGTAGGCTCGTCCAAAATCAAAATCTTGGGGTGCATCGCGATAACGCCCGCGAGTGCCGCGCGGCGTTTTTGCCCGCCCGAAAGCTCAAAGGGCGAGCGGTCTTTTATGATCTCATAGTCAAGCCCGACCATTTCCATAGCCGTTCGGACTCTATATGCGACTTCTTCTTTGCTAAGCCCTAAGTTTTTTGGACCAAAGGCTATGTCTTTTTCCACTGTTTCGTCAAAAAGCTGGTATTCGGGATATTGAAATACTATGCCGACCGTAGATCTTAATTTTTTGTAGTCGTATTTTTTGCTTAGGTCTATATCATTGACCAAAATTTTGCCTGAAGTCAATTTGATAAGCCCATTAAGATGCAAAACCAAAGTGGACTTGCCGCTTCCTGTATGACCGATTATGCCCACAAACTCGCCATCATCTATGGTCATATGCACATTCTTCAAAGCGTCGTGAGCAAAAACGGTATTAGGACTGTATGTATATGATAAATTTTCTATAACAATCGGCATATCTCTTCCTCTAACTCGCGTTCCGTCCAAATCTGACCTATATCCATTCCGCCTTGGCGCAAAGAATTGGCGATATGAATATGAGTCGGAACATTAAGCCCGTAACTTCTTAGCCTGTCTTCTTCCAAAAATATTTCTTTGCCGCCTATATGGGCTATCTTGCCTTTGTTTAATATAATGATACGGTCAGCGTCCGTAGCTTCATCCATATAATGAGTGATAAGCACCACGGTTATATTTTCTTCTTTGTTAAGGCGCTTGATTACATTCAAAACTTCGGTCCTGCCTTTTGGGTCTAGCATAGAGGTGGATTCGTCCAATACCAATACTCTGGGCTTTATCGCCAAAACGCCCGCTATCGCCACTCGCTGTTTTTGACCGCCGCTTAACCTAAAAGGCATGCCTTTTTTGTGCTTTTCCATTCCTACGGCGCCTAACGCCCAATCCACTCTTTCCCGTATCTCTTTGGGGTCTAGACCTAAATTCTCAGGTCCAAAAGCGATATCGTCTTCTATAATGGTTGCGACCATTTGATTATCGGGATTTTGAAAGACGACCCCAATTTGTCGCCTTATGTCATACAGCAAAGAATCGTCGCGAGTGTTCATACCGTCAATCAAGACATCGCCGTCTAAGGGTATAATAAGCCCGTTTAGCATTTTTGCCAAAGTGGATTTGCCGCTACCGTTATGACCCACAAGCGCCACAAATTCGCCTTCTTCAATGCCGAAGGAAACATCGTTGACAGCGACGATAGCGTCTTGGCTGCCGTAATTATAAGCGTATTTTACATTTTTTACTTCTATTAAGGACATAAGCTTTGATTTACCTTGATTTATGGTTTAGTATAACACAAAGTTATTTGATTAAGCAATTATACTAAACACGCGAATAAACGTCAAATCAAGACTAATTGTCACAATATCTTGACTTTTTGATTTAAACCTATATATTTATATTTAGTTAAGTATTTAAGATTATTTTTTGGGGGGATAACATATATAATAATGTTATAAACTCATAAAATAAGTTAGAGATGGTTTTTTCAAATGAAAAAGACAAATAGGTTTTTTTATTTTTTGGGTATTAGCGCGGCTCTTGTCGGCTCCAGCGCGCTTAGGGCGTTTGGAATTCATTCTTTTATCGTCCCCAATGTTTTCGCCCCGGGCGGAGTCACAGGCATAGCCTCGATGGTGGAAATTTTATCCAAAGGCGCTATTAACTCGGGTTATGTAGTCTTCGTTCTTAATATCCCGTTAATTTTTATTGCTTTTAAATATTTGAATTGGGATTTTGCGCTTAAAACTCTTATCTCAACCATATTGATATCTATAATGCTGATTGGTCTGGAACAGCTTGAGCTTCATACCAATATCACCTTGAGATATGCGCCCCAACAAAAAATTCTTGCCGCGCTCGCTGGCGGCGTTTTGAACGGCGCGGCCTTGGCGATTATGTTAAGAATAGGCGGAAGTACGGGCGGAACGGACATCCTCGCCGCTTTAATAAACAAAAAATACAGCGCGACGGGCATCCCATATTTTATATTTTTATTTGATAGTATAATCGTTTTGGTGTCCGCTGTCTTGTTTTCAAGCCTTGACCCTATTATGCTCTCTATGGTTGAAATGTTTGTAGGCGCGCGCGTAAGCGAAGCGATTTTGCAAGGATTGAAATCCGCCGTCCGATTTGAGATAATAATTGACGACCCCGACGAGTTAGCCGCTATGATAATGCAAAAACTTAACCGCGGCGTGACCTGCATAAAAGCTAAAGGCATGCACAGCAATCAAGAACGAAATTTGCTCGTGTGTCTAGTTAGAAAAAGTCAGGTGTCCGCTATGCGAAAACTTTTGAAAGAATACGCGCCTGATTCGTTTACTTATATCTCTCACGCTACCGAAGTCATTGGCGAAGGGTTTACCACTTCATAAAAAATTAATTCGCAATTATAAAATAATTTTTGCCCTTTCTATTGCTTTTAGAAAGGGTTTTTTGATTTTGTGTCACTTTTTTAAAAAACTATTTTTGATTAAAACTCATATAATGTTATACCATAAAATTTAAGGAGCGCAAAAATATATGTATTTTGACGATTGCAAAAATCTAGATTGTTGTGATATATGTCCTCCCGGTCCTAGAGGCCCTAGAGGCTGTCCTGGCCCTCCCGGTCCCAAAGGTCCTACTGGTCCTACCGGTCCTACTGGTCCTACCGGTCCTACTGGCCCTACCGGCCCTACCGGCCCAACCGGTCCAACTGGTCCTACTGGTCCTACTGGCCCTACCGGCCCTACCGGCCCAACCGGTCCAACTGGTTCTACCGGCCCTACTGGCCCTACCGGTCCTACCGGCCCAACCGGTCCAACTGGTTCTATTGGTCCTACTGGCCCTACCGGTCCTACCGGCCCAACCGGTCCAACTGGTTCTATTG
>DUVY01000119.1 GCA_012840805.1 Clostridiales bacterium
CCCTACCGGCCCAACCGGTCCAACTGGTTCTATTGGTCCTACTGGCCCTACCGGCCCTACAGGTCCCACTGGCCCTACTGGTCCCACTGGCCCTACTGGTCCCACTGGCCCTACTGGTCCTATAACACAACTTAATAATTTCTTAACTTCTATTACAGTCCAAACAGGTCTGGATATTGATTCTGGCGAAAGCATTCCTTTCGCTATCAACGGAACAGTCAGCGGAACGGATATAACGCATACGCCGGGCTCAATAATCTTCAACCTACAGGCAAATCACATCTATCAAGTATCATATACCGTAAGCGGACAAACACAAGCCAATGTGACGATGTCTTTTATATTAGAACTCAACGGCATACAAGTTCCCGGAAGCAATGCCACGGTTTTGAAAATGCCCGAGGGGTCTTTAACCGCCACGGGATATGCTTATATTTCCACCCCAGCGGCGCCAAATCCCAGCGCTTTGGAAGTGGTTAATATCTCAACAGATGAGGTTATGAATATTACGGCCAGCATTTCTATCTTAGAAATAGCCTAGAAAACCAAAAAAGCAAGCGTTTTGGCTTGCTTTTACATATGCGCAATTGCGCATATTAAGAATTTTATAATAAAATTAAATTAACTCTATTATTACCATTTCGGCGGCGTCGCCGCGGCGAGGGCCGATTTTTAAGATGCGGGTATACCCGCCGCCTTGACCTTCGCTCGCTCTTTGGGAATATCTAGGCGCGTATTCGTTAAAAATCTTTTCTATCAAAGGATGTTTGATATCCTTAGTTCTAGCCTTGTAAGCTGTTTTTGATTCGTCGGCGCCTTTTATTTCTTGTAAGTCATACAAGTTTGCCATGAGTTTTCTTCTCGCGGCTAGCTTTTTGGGTCCGTCGTTATAATGCTCTACTATATATTCTTTGCCCTTGGCGTCTTTTTTGGTAAGCTCTACCTTAACCACATCGTTATGGCTGTTAACCGCTGCCGTCAATAGCTTTTCGGCAATTCTTTGAACGGATTTTGCGCGGGCAAGAGTTGTCTGTATTTTTCCATACCAAAAAAGTTGCGAAACTTGATTGTGAAGCATCGCCATTCTTTGATCGGTAGGTCTTCCTAGTTTGTATCCCATTGTTCTAAAGCTCCTTACTCATCACTCTTTTTTAAGCTAAGTCCAAGTTCATTTAGCTTGCTGATAACTTCTTCCAAAGACTTTCTGCCAAGATTGCGTACCTTGAGCATGTCTTCTTCCGTGCGCTTGGTCAAGTCCTCAACCGTGTTGATGTTTGCGCGTTTTAGACAGTTAAACGAACGCACAGACAAATCCAAATCTTCTATGCTCATTTCCAAAATCTTTTGGCGTTTATCCTTTTCGCGATTGACCAAAATGTCCATTCCGCTGATGTTTTCGGACAAATTGACAAAAAGCCTTATATGGTCTTCCACAATTTTGGCTGAAAGGGAAACTATCTCCCTTGCTGACATCGTGCCGTTGGTATAAACTTCCATAGTGAGTTTGTCATAGTCTATATTTTGTCCGACACGAGTGCTGCCTACTTCGTAATTGACTTTTTTTACTGCCGTAAAGATAGAGTCGATAGGGATGTAGCCTATTGGCGCGTTGTGGTCTTTGTTTTCATTGGCGCTTACATAGCCGCGTCCTCTGCCTATGGTAAGCTGCATATCCAATACGGCGCCCGCGTCCAATGTGCAAATATAATGATCGGGATTAAGAATTTCCACATCGGAATGCGTTTCTATATTTTTGGCGGTAATAATACCAGGAGTCGCTGCATATAATCTCAAAACGGTTTGATAGTTGCGATCTTGAGAAACTGTTTTGACGGCTACTCCTTTTAGATTAAGAATGATTTCAGCGACATCTTCTCTTACGCCTTTTATGGTGCTGAATTCGTGCTTAACGCCCTCAATCTTAATGCCTTTGATAGCCGCCCCGGGCAACGCGCTCAAAAGCACGCGTCTTAAGCAATTGCCCAAAGTGATGCCAAACCCTCTCTCCAACGGCTCGATTGTGAACTTGGCATAACTGCCGTCCGCGCTTTCGTCGCATTGAATTTTGGGTCTTTCTATTTCCATCATAATAACAATATTCTCCTTTTTAAACTAATTACTTGGAGTAATGCTCAACAATCAACTGTTCATTGATATTGAGATCAATGTCTTCCCTTGCAGGCAATGCCAACACCTTGCCCTCCAAAGTTTCTGTGGAAAAATCAAGCCATTTGGGAATAATAGGCCTGTATTCTTTTAGGTGGGCAAATTTTTCTTTGCGAGCGGGCTTGATGGCGATTACATCGCCTACATTAACCTGATATGACGGAATATCAACTTTTTTGCCGTTAACGGTTATATGCCCGTGGTTTACTATTTGGCGAGCTTGCGCCCTTGAAAAACCAATTCCCATACGATAGACTACATTGTCAAGCCGTCTTTCAAGCATAGACAGCATAATCTCGCCGGTAACGCCTTTTTGTCTTGACGCCTTGATATAGTAATTTTTGAATTGTTTTTCTACGAGTCCGTAGTATCTTTTGGTCTTTTGTTTTTCCCTTAATTGCAAGCCATACTCGCTCATCCTTCTTCTTCTGCCCATGCCGTGAATTCCGGGAGGCGTGGGTCTTCTATCAATAGCGCATTTTTTGGAGGTGCATCTATCGCCCTTCAAAAATAGCTTTGTTCCTTCTCTTCTGCACAAACGGCAATCAGCGCCTGTATATTTAGCCATTACAATTTATCCTCCTATATCCTTCTGCGCTTGGGCGGTCTGCATCCATTATGGGGAATGGGAGACACGTCCCTAATCATTGTAATATTCAATCCCGCGGTCGCCAAAGCCCTGACAGCCGATTCTCTGCCCGAGCCCGGACCTTTTACAAATACCGCCACGCTTCTTATGCCTTGGTCAAAAGCGCGCTTTGCCGCGTCTTCCGCCGCCATCTGAGCGGCAAAAGGCGTGGATTTTCTTGAGCCCTTAAAGCCCAACGCGCCCGCGCTACTTTGGCATATAGCGTTGCCCTGTTCGTCCGTTATGGTTACTAGTGTATTATTGAACGACGCTTGAATATGCGCCTGTCCTTTGTCTATATTGCGCGTTACTTTACGCCTTTTTGTCGTCTTTTTAGCTGCCATATCTTATCTTACCTCCCCTTGCCGCGTCCGACTATGCGTTTTCTGCCCTTGCGGGTGCGCGCGTTAGTCTTTGTGTTCTGTCCTCTTACGGGTAATCCTCTGCGATGACGCAAGCCCCTGTAGCATCCAATATCTTGCAAACGCTTAATATTCATCGCGACTTCTCTTCTTAGGTCGCCTTCAACCATAATATTTTTTTCAATATAATCTCTTAACTTGCTGACATCGCTTTCTGTCAAATCTTTGACCCGTATGTCAGGGTTGACATTGGTTTTTTGCAAAATTTCGCTTGCCAAAGATCTGCCTATTCCATATATATAGGTCAGTCCAATTTCTATTCTCTTTTCTCTTGGCAAATCAATACCGGCTATTCTTGCCACCTTGTATTCTCCTTGTTTTGTTTATTTTTATATATAATTACACGAAAAGGAATGAGCTGTTTTTTGTTAAGGTAACAGCTTTTTCGTATTTGTATCCGATATTTATCCTTGTTTTTGTTTGTGATTAGGGTTTTTTGAGCAAATAACCATAATCTTTCCTTTGCGCTTGATTATCTTGCACTTATCGCACATAGGTTTTACCGAAGGTCTAACTTTCATTGTTCTATCTCCAATTATTTTATTTTTTTAGCTTTTTCCGCGCCAGGTTATGCGCCCTTTGGTGATATCATAGGGCGACATCTCTATCTTGACATGATCCCCGGGCATCACTCTTATGTAGTTAACTCTAAGTTTTCCCGACAATGTAGCGGTAATAATATGCCCGTTGGATAACTTAACTTTAAACATAGTGCCGCGCATGGCTTCTATTACTACGCCTTCTGTTTCAATATTGTCTTCTTTTGGCACACTATTCCTCCTTTTTGTCGTTATTATCAAATGCTTTTAACGCTTTATAAAGCTCGGAATCAAATATTTTGAGTCCGTTTTTTAGTTTATTTGCCAATATGGTTTTTTTTAGTAATTTCAAATGTCTTATATTTTTCTTCTTGGGAGCGCCTAACTTGTGAAATCTGCCGTCCGCGATCAAGACATACCTTTCATCCAGCACTCCGCAGATTAAAAAATACTTGCCTTTGTCTCGCCCCGCGACAGATAGCGCTACCCTACCGAGTTCTGCCTCTACCTTTTCCATAATCACCTCTTAAAGTGTCAAAATCTCCGCGCCGTCCGAAGTAATAACCACAGTGTTTTCATAATGCGCGGACGGCAAACCGTCTTTGGTCTTGACCGTCCATCCGTCAGGACAAAACTCAACTTCGTGTCCCCCCATGTTGACCATAGGCTCTATCGCAATCGTCATATTTTGGGCGAGCCTTACGCCTTTGCCCGCTGTCCCAAAGTTCGGCACGGACGGGTCTTCGTGTATCTGCTTGCCTATGCCGTGCCCGACCAAAGCCCTAACGACCGAAAAGCCCGCTTTTTCCACATAATTTTGGATCGCGCTTGACAAGTCGCCCAGCCTTACGCCGTCTTTCAAAACTTTTAAACCTTCAAAAAAGCTTTGCTCAGTAACTTTGATTAGCTTTTTGTTTTGCGCGGATACTTGACCTACCTCAAAAGTTCTTGCCGCGTCCGCGTGATAACCGTTTATATAGGCTCCCACATCTATACTGACAATTTGTCCTTCTTCCAATATCCTTTTGGGCGACGGTATTCCGTGAACGACTTCATCGTCAATAGAAACGCATATAGAAGCGGGATATCCTCTATATCCGAAAAAAGAAGGATAAGCGCCGCACGAGATTATATGCTCATATGCTATTTTATCCAACTCTTTGGTTGTAATGCCGACTTTTATGTTATCGCCCATAATATTAAGAACATCTCTTACTATTAAGCCGGCTTTGCGCATTTTATCTATTTCATTTTGAGTTTTAATCGTTATCATTATCAATTTAATATTTTTACTATATCTTCAAACACATCGTCTATTGCGCGGTTGCCGTCTATATTGACCAGCAACTGCATATCGGCGTAATAATCTATTAGCGGTTTGGTCTGAAGCGTATAGGTCTTGAGTCTTGCTTTTACCGTTTGGGGCTGGTCATCCTGTCTTTGAATGACTTCGCCGCCGCATTTTGCGCATTTTGTGTCGTTATACGAGCTTATATGATAAGGCGCGCCGCAAACAGAGCAAACTCTTCTTCCGGACAGTCTTTTTGTAAGAATGTCCAAATCTATGTCAATATTAAGCGCTATATCTATTTTGGCAAACTCGTCCAAAGCTTGCGCTTGCGCTACGGTGCGCGGAAAACCGTCTAATAAGTATCCGTTTTTGCAGTCTTCCTCGTTAAGTCTGTTTTTTACAATCTCAATGACCACTTCGTCGGGGACTAAAGCGCCTTGGTCTATATATGACTTGGCTTTTTTGCCAATTTCGGTGCCTTGTTTGATATTGGCGCGCAAAATATCGCCCGTGGATATATGGGGGATATTATATTTGGTTGATATCTTGACCGCCTGAGTGCCTTTGCCCGCGCCGGGAGCGCCTAATAAGATTATACGCATTATTTCAAAAATCCCTTATAGTGCTTCATCATTAATTGACCTTGAAGCTGTTTGTCAAACTCAAGCGCGACGCTTACGACGATAAGCATACCCGTAGCGCTAAACGCGTTTATAAGCTGCGCTTCCGTCTTGAACACAACAGCAAATATAACGGACGGCACTATCGCGATAAACGCCAAGAATACCGCGCCTATAAATGTTAGTCTATTATTAATCTTTGCCAAATATTCTGTCGTAGGTCTTCCGGGTCTTATGCCGGGTATAAACCCGCCATATTGTTGGATGTTACGGCTGACATCTTCGGGGTTGAATTGTATTTTCGCGTAGAAGAACGAAAATCCGAATATCAGTAAGCCCGTAATCAACGCGTAAGGCCAAGTTCCCGCTCCTAAATATTTCATATACCAACCGTAAGCGCTACTCTCGGGCGCGAATAGTTGGAATATAATCTGCGGGAAAGTAACTATAGCCGAAGAAAAGATTATAGGCATTACACCCAAAGCGTTGACCTTGATGGGTATATGCGTCGCTTGTCCGCCATACATCTTGCGTCCTTTTATTTGTTTTGCGTATTGTATTGGTATGCGCCTTTCAGAAAGATCAATAAACACAATAAACAAAAAGATCGCTATAATCATTATAAAGAACGCTATCAAAAACCAAATGGCTTGCTCGTCGCCATTAATGATATTTATCACGGTGGCTTGAATGCTTTGAGCGGCTGTAGCCAAAATACCCACAAATATCAAAAGCGATATGCCATTGCCGATATTAAGCTCGGTAATCTTTTCGCCCAGCCACATCGTAAAAGAAACGCCCGCCGTCATTATTATTACGACAAAGGTCGAGATTAGCCATTTTAAGTTGGCACTCGCGCCAAAAATCTTCTCGTTTATCCATCCGCTGTTAGCCCAACCCACGACCACGCCGATAGACTGCGCTAAGGCGAGTATAAGCGTTAGATATCTTGTGTATTGATTAAGTTTTCTTCTGCCTTCTTCGCCTTGTTTGGATAATCTTTCAAGGTAAGGTATCGCCACTCCCAAAAGTTGCATAATAATGGAAGCATTAATATAAGGAACTATTCCCAACGCTAAAAACGCACCGTTTGCCAAAGCTCCTCCGCTTAATGCCGACATCAATCCCAAGATAGTGTCGTCCATACCTTCATTGTAATACTCGGTAGAAACACCCGGTATGGGCAACCAGCAGCCAAAGCGATAAACTAGCAACAAAAACAAGGTAATCAGGATTTTTCTTCTTATCTCCTTGACTTTGAATGCGTTCTTGAGCGTTTCAAACATTATACCACCTCTGCTTTTCCGCCGGCTTTTTCTATAATCTCCTTAGCTTTAGCTGAAAATTTGGCAGCCTGAACGGTAAGTTTTTTGATCAATTCGCCGTCGCCTAAAACTTTTAGCCCATAAGGCTCTATCTTTTTGATGATTCCTTTTTCTTTTAACAAATCCACTGTAACAACAGTGTCGTCATCAAAAACATTTAAAGCGCCGACATTGACAATATTATATACTTTTTTGAAGATGTTAGTAAAGCCGACCTTGGGCAGCCTTCTAATCAAGGGCATTTGACCGCCTTCAAAACCAGGCCTTACTCCTCCGCCGCTTCTAGCTTTTTGGCCTTTATGCCCTTTGCCTGAGGTTTTGCCTAAACCTGAGCCTGTGCCTCTACCCAATCTCTTGGTTTTGCGGCGCGCGCCCTCTTGAGGACTCAAATCATGAATGTTCATATTACTAAGCTCCTATCTCTTCGACTTTTACAAGATGGCGTACTTGAAAAAGCATGCCTCTTAGCGCCGGATTGTCATTAAAGATTTTGGAACTGCCAATCTTGTTTAGTCCCAAAGCTTGTATGGTTTTTATATGTTTTTCCAAACTGCCTATAGTGCTTTTTATTAATGTCACTTTTACTTGGGCAGTTTGCGCTTTTTTCTTAGCCATAATCACACTACTCCTAGTTTAAAATCTCTTCAACAGCCTTACCGCGCAAAGCTGCAACTTTTTCGGGAGAACGCAATTTCTTAAGCCCTTCTAAAGTTGCCTTAACACAGTTAATTGGGTTGGAAGAGCCAAGCGATTTGGTTGTTATGTCCTTTATGCCGGCAAGTTCCACAACCGCTCTCGCGCTTCCGCCGGCTATAACGCCTGTGCCTTCGGGCGCGGGGCGCATAAATACATATCCTTTGCCGTATTTGCCTACGACTTCGTGAGGTATTGTGGTGTCGCTAAGAGAAATCTTGACCATATTCTTTTTGGCGTTTGCCGCGGCTTTTTCTATCGCCATGGGAACTTCGTTTGCCTTGCCCGTGCCAACGCCGACCGAACCTTTTTCATCGCCCACAACAACGACGGCTGTAAAACGAATATTTCTTCCGCCTTTGACAACCTTAGAAACGCGCCTTACCGAAACTAACTTGCGTTTTAAATCATCTTGTTGTCTTTCTTCACGCTTTGCCATTATGAATTTAATTTCCTCCTTCAAAACTTCAGCCCGGCTTCTCTCGCGCCGTCTGCTAACTGTTTGATTCTGCCTGTATAAAGGTATCCGCCTCTATCAAACACCACATTTTTTATCTTTGCTTCTTGGGCTCTTTTGGCGATTTCTTGCCCGACTATTTTGGCTTGTTCTTGCTTAGTCTTGCCTTTTAGGGCTTCTTGCAATTCCTTATCCAAAGTCGAACACGTTACCAAAGTATGCCCTTTGGTGTCGTCGATAATCTGCGCGTATATATGGTTAATACTGCGATACACATTTAGTCTGGGAGTCTTTGAGTCCCCCGATATTTTCTTTCTTGCGCGTAAATGCCGCTTTTTTCTGATTTCGTTTTTGTTAGGTTTGGATATCATGTCTTACTCCTTATCTTGCAGCCTTCTTGCCTTCTTTGCGTACAACCCTCTCGTCAGAATAATATATTCCATAACCGTGATAGGGCTCGACTTTTTTAATAGCTCTTATCTTGGCGGCAAAATGACCTACAAGCTCTTTGTCAATGCCTTTGATCTCTATTTCTGTGGGCGTAACGCATGTCGCTTTTATTCCATCGGGAATATTCACTTCAACGGGATAGGAAAATCCAATATTCATAACGAGCTTAGAGCCCGTAATCTGACACTTATATCCTACGCCTGAGACAATGAGCTTTTTTTCAAAGCCTTTAGTTACGCCAACAACCATATTATTGATAAGCGATCTATATAAACCGTGCAATGACCTTGCTTCTTTTTGGTCGTTTGCTCTGATTACCAAAATTTTGCCGTCTTCGATTTTTACGGATATATCTTTGGATTGTATTTGCCTGCTTAGTTCGCCTAAAGGTCCTTTTACGGTCACTATATCGTCGTTAATATTGATAGTAACTCCGCTAGGTATCTCTATGGGCGCTTTTCCAACTCTAGACATCTTGATACCTCCTACCAAACATAGGCAAGCACTTCGCCGCCTACTTTGTTTTGTCGCGCTTTTTTGTCCGTCATTATGCCTTGGCTAGTGGACAAAATAGCGATACCCAAACCGTTGAGCACCTTAGGGATTTCGTTATACGAGCAATACACTCTCAAGCCCGGTTTAGAAATCCTTTTTAGGTTGGTCAACACTCTTTCATATCTGGGTCCGTATTTTAACTCTATAATAATCTTAGCGTCTTTGCCTTCGCCTTTTAATACCGCGCTTTTGATATAGCCTTCTTCCACTAAGATATCGGCTATTTGCTTTTTTATCTTACTAGCTGGTATCTCTACCGACGAGTGTTTGGCGGTAAGAGCGTTCCTTATTCTTGTTAAAAAATCTGCGATGGGGTCTGTAGTAACCATTTGACGAAGCCTCCTTACCAACTTGATTTTCTTACGCCGGGAATTTCACCGCGATACGCAAGGTTACGAAAGCAAATTCTGCAAATACCATATTTGCGCAAAACCGCGCGGGGTCTGCCGCATATGCTACAACGGGTATATGCCCGTGTGGAAAATTTTGCAGGCTTCTTTTGTTTGTTTATTAACGCTTTTTTTGCCATTATCTATCTCCTTAATTTGCCAACGGCATTCCTATGCCCTTCAAAAGAGCTTTGGCTTCTTCGTCGTTGCGGGCGGTTGTCACGATAGTAACATCAAATCCTCTTACCTTCTCTATTGAGTCATACTTGATTTCGGGGAAGATAAGCTGTTCTTTTATGCCAAAGGTGTAATTGCCGCGTCCGTCAAACGAATTGCCATTAAGTCCTCTAAAGTCTCTTACTCGGGGCAATGCCATAGAAATTAATTTATCTAAAAACTCGTACATACGGTTGCCTCTAATAGTAACCATACATCCGACATTCATTCCCGTTCTGACCTTGAAGTTGGCGACTGATTTTTTGGCTTTGGTGACAACGGGCTTTTGTCCGCATATAAGAGCGAGCTCTTCCACAGCGGCGTTAAACTTTTTGCCGTCGTCTTTAATGTCGCCTAAGCCTCTATTGATTACAATCTTCTCAATTTTGGGAACTTGATGAACATTTTTGTAGCTAAATTGCTTCATAAGTTCTTGGACGACAACTTCGTTATATAGCTTTTTCAAACGATACCTGCCGTTATCTTCTGCCTTAGAAGCCTTTTTGGGCGCGCTTTTTGAAGTAGCTTTAGCGTCAGCGGTTTTTTGATCCGCGGGCTTTTTAGGGGCAGATTTGGCCTTATCAGCTTCTTGCGCTTTGGTCTTTTTTGGGTCTTGTTCAACGGTCATTGTCGTTGTTTTCTTTTTTTCTTCCACTTTTTCAGCCTCTTGCTCTATATATTGTTTTTGATTTTTTGCGTCGTTGTTTGTTTTTTTGGTTTTCGCCGCTTCCATTAACACGGCGGCTATTCCTTCTTCTATCTTGCTTTTGGGAATGGTTGCTTTTTTCTTAGCCCCTCCTCCCGATTTGTTAATAAGTCTTTCAATTTCCTTTAGCTTTGACTCAAGGTCGCTTACCGCCGCTTCGACAAGTTCCAGATCGGTCTTTCGTTTTTTGAGTTCTTGTGCGGTCAAATCGGTCTTGTCTTTTGAGTCTTTTATGGCGGCCTCTTGATAGTATTCGCTGACTTGTTTTTGCACCGATACCAAAAATTCTTTTTTCGCGTTGAGCGCTTTGTCTAACGATTTTTTTGCCTCTTCCTCGCGCTTGCGAAAAGCTTCTTCGTCTTCCGCCATTTCAGCGTTCTGATCAACCCGTATCTGACTTAATTTTTCCAGAGCTTTTTTTACAGCTTCACCCAGCATAATTGCCTTCGGGCTTTTTAGGTCATCTACAGGCGATTTTGACGATTTAGTCACACGCCTTGTATTTGCCATCTTTTCTCCCCTTTATAATTATGCTTCGGTATTGTCGGTCTTTGAGCTTTCCTTCTTTGGTTCTGTTTTTGTCGCTGTTTGCCCGGTCTTTTTTACAGCTGCTGTGTCTTGAGCTTTTGAAGCTTGAGCTGTCGTTGTCTTTTTTGCCGCTGTAGAGCTTTTGGTTTGAGTTTTTTGAGTAGTTGTCTTAGTTTGCGTTTTCTTAGCGGGTTCTTCTTTGGGAGCGTCAGCTTGCTCTTTTTTGATTGTTTTGGCGGATTTGGCTTTTTCTTTTTTGATTTCCTTAGAGTCAATTACCTTGCCGCATTTTTTGCAAACGCGCGTTTTATCGTTGCCAGCCTTAACAAAGCCCATTCTCGCCGCCATCCCGCAAGAAGGACAAATTACCTGAAGTTTGGATAGATAAATCGGCGCTTCGCTTTTGGTTATGCCTCCAGCCTCTTGCGCGCTACGGGGCTTTTTGTGGCGGGATACTATGTTAACGCCTTCCACGATCGCGCGGTTTTGTTTAGGGAATATTTGCAAAACCTTGCCGGTTTTACCCTTTTCATCTCCTGACAATACTATTACTTTATCGCCTTTTTTTACATGAAGCACGGTTTGTTCCTCCTTAAAGCACTTCGGGAGCCAAGGATATAATCTTCATATAATCCTTTTCTCTGAGTTCTCTTGCTATAGGTCCGAAGATGCGGGTTCCTCTAGGCTGACGCTGAACATCAATTATTACAGCGGCGTTATCGTCAAATCTAATATGCGTGCCATCTTTGCGGCTTATGCCTTTGTGCGTACGCACAATAACAGCCCGAACAATATCGCCCTTTTTCACAACGCCGCCCGGTGTCGCGCTTTTGACGGAAGCGACAATCACATCGCCTATGCTACCCGCGCGGCGAGTCGAACCGCCCAATACACGAATACACATTATTTCTTTGGCGCCTGTATTATCAGCCACCTTTAGATATGATTGAGGTTGTATCATAATGCGTCTCCTTACTTGGCCTTTTCAATGATTCTAACGAGTCGCCAGCATTTGTCTTTGGAAATAGGACGGGTTTCGGCTATTTCCACATAATCGCCTATCTGACATTCATTATTCTCATCGTGTATCTTAAATTTTTTGGTCTTTTTTATTATCTTTTTGTATAGAGGATGCTTAACTCTGCTGACAACGGACACAACGGCTGTTTTGTCCATCTTGTCGCTTACTACTACGCCCTCTCTGGTCTTGCGGTTGTTTCTTTTTATAGCTGTATCTTCCATAATTCACATCCTTTTTTTAGGCTTTCTTCTTAGCGGGCGTAGAAACAGGTCCGCTTACGCCTTTTATCTCGCGCTCTCTTAAGACTGTTTTGACGCGCGCGATATCGCGCTTGACAGCCTTAAGCTGATTAGTGTTGCCCAACTGTCCCACAGCATGGTTGAAACGAAGATAAAACAATTCGCTTTTTAGCGATGACAGCTTAGCGGCAAGTTCGTCATTGGTCATATCGTGAACTTCTTTAGCTTTCATAACTACTTAGCCTCCTTGTTACCTTCTTCGGCGTCGGGGTCTTTTACCTCGCCTTTTTTGACAACCTTGCACTTAACAGGCAATTTGTAAGCGGCTTGGGTCAGCGCTTCTTTGGCGACATCTTCGGGAACGCCGCCGATCTCAAACATAACCCTGCCGGGCTTAACCACAGCTACCCAATACTCAGGCGCGCCTTTTCCGCTACCCATACGGGTTTCTGCGGGCTTTTTGGTTACCGGCTTGTGAGGGAATATCTTAATCCAAAGCTTTCCGGTTTTTCTGACGCGCTTGGACAACACGATACGCGCCGCTTCTATTTGGTTGGAAGTAATCCAGCCGGGCTGGCAAGCCGCCAATCCATATTCGCCGTATGTCACAAGATTGCCTTTTGTGGCGACGCCTTTCATGCGCCCTCTGTGGACTCTTCTCCTTTTGACTCTTTTAGGCATTAACATTGCGCTCATCTCCTTTGAGGGATTTTGACAATACCTCGCCTTTATAAATCCACACCTTGACGCCAATTACGCCAAATGTAGTAAAAGCTTGAGCGAAACCATAGTCTATATTAGCTCTCAGCGTCTGCAAAGGTATAGAACCCTCGTTGTAATGTTCACTGCGGGCGATCTCCGCCCCGTCAAGCCTGCCGCTTACCATAACCTTAACGCCCTTAGCGCCGGCTTTCATCGCGCGGTTGATGGCTTGTTTCATTGTTCTTCTGAACGAAGCTCTTTTTTCTAGTTGAGCGGCTATATTCTCGGCGACCAACACCGCGTCCACATCGGGACGCTTAACTTCTAAGATATTGATGTTTATGGTTTTGCCGGGCGCTATAGCCTGAATTTCTTTTTTTATTTGTTCCACGCCTGCGCCTTTAGCGCCTATCAGCATGCCAGGGCGGGCTGTATAGATATTGACAACTATTTTGCTTCCCGTCAATCTTTGTATAGTAATGCGGGAAATAGCGGTCGCGTAATATTTGGTTTTTATATGGTTGCGGATTTTATAGTCTTCCAAAAGATATTTGTTAAAATCCTTTTTGCCCGCATACCATTGAGTTTCCCAGCCGTGAATTATTCCCACTCTTAGCCCGTGAGGATTAACTTTTTGACCCATTATTTAGCCTCCCTGACATCCAAAATAACTGTTATATGGCTTGTGCGCTTCAAAATCCTGTCAGCGCTTCCGCGGGCGCGGGGCATAATACGCTTGAGCGTAGGCCCTTGGTCTGCAAAAATCTCAGCCACATACAAATCTTTTTTGGCAAGATTGTTATTATGTTCGGCATTAGCCGCAGCGCTGTTGATTACTTTGATAACTGGCTCGGCTGCCGCCAATGGCGTATTTTTCAAGATCGCGATCGCGTCCGTATAACTCTTGCCGCGCACCAAATCAATCGCCCTTCTAACCTTATAAGGCGACATCCTTATATGACGGGCAAAAGCTTTGGGACGAGTGTCTTTATTTTTTTGCCTTTCGGCAGTCTTTGTTCGTATCCTCTTAGCCATAATCTCTCCTATTTGGCGCGTGTGCCTTTATCTCCCGAATGTCCTTTGAATGTTCTAGTAGGAGCGAATTCTCCTAGCTTATGACCTACCATATCTTCGGTGCAATACACGGGAACATGTTTTTTCCCGTCATGCACAGCTATAGTATGCCCGACAAATTCGGGGAAAATGGTTGACGCTCTTGACCATGTCTTGATAACTTTCTTTTCGTTTTTTTCATTGAGCTCTTGAATTTTTTTCAAAAGCTTGGGATCAACGAAAGGTCCTTTTTTTACAGATCTGCTCATTTAGCTAACCTCTTTAATTGATTCGTTTGATAATAAACTTATCAGAACGATTCTTTTTCTTTCTTGTTTTGAAGCCTCGGGCTTTTTTGCCCCAGGGCGTCATCGGACTAGGCATGCCCACAGGCGATTTGCCCTCGCCGCCGCCGTGAGGGTGGTCGACAGGGTTCATAGCCACGCCGCGAACGCCGGGTCTTATGCCCAAATGACGCTTGCGTCCGGCTTTGCCTAGACTGATTAGTTCGCTGTCAACATTGCCTACTTGCCCAATTGTAGCGCGGCACGCAATGGGAACCATTCTCATCTCGCCGCTAGGCAGTCTTAGCGTGGCGTATTTGCCTTCTTTTGCCATAAGTTGAGCGGCGCCGCCCGCGGAACGCACAAGCTGTCCGCCGCGCTTGGGCTGAAGCTCAATGTTATGCACCATAGTGCCCACGGGAACTGATTCTAGAGGCATCGCGTTGCCTGCTTTGATATCAGCGTTCTCGCCTGACATTACGGTGTCGCCTACCTGCAAACCCAAAGGCGCCAAAATATATCTTTTCTCGCCATCAGCATAATGAAGCAACGCTATAAATGCCGTGCGGTTGGGGTCGTATTCTATTGCCGCCACTTTCGCGGGAACATTATCCTTATTGCGCTTAAAGTCAATTATACGATACTTGCGCCTGCTGCCGCCGCCTATGTGTCTTACTGTAATCTTGCCTTGATTATTGCGTCCGCCTGTGCGGTTAAGACTAACTAACAGCGACTTCTCGGGCTTTTTCTTGGTCAGCGCCGAATAATCTATAACAGTCTTAAATCTTGTTCCCGGCGTCATCGGTCTTAATCTTTTAATTGCCATTGTTTTCTCCTTATGCCAGACTGTCAAACAATTCTATGGACTTAGAGTCCTTGGTCAATTGTATGATTGCCTTTTTATAAGAGGGGGTCATTCCCTCGTATCTGCCCTGTCTTTTTAGCTTGCCGCGAGCGTTTATGGTGTTAACGCTTTCGACTTTTACCTTAAAAATCTCTTCTATGGCTTTTTTTATCTGTTGTTTGTCAGCCCTTTTGTCCACTATAAAAGTGTATTTTTTGGACTGGATACCGTCATAACTCTTTTCGGACATAATGGGTTTTATGATTATATCGTAAGGATTATTCATTACCGTAAGCCTCCTCAATCTTTTTGACAGCGCTCTTTAGCATAACAACCTTGTTATGACGGACAACATCATAAACATTAATAAAATCCGAGCAAATAGCGCTGAGGCGAGGGATGTTTCTAGAAGCCCTAAAAATCTCTTCGTTGACTTCGGGCAACACCAATAGCACGCTTTTGTCTAATTTTAGGTTGGAGAGGATATCTGCGACCTCTTTGGTCTTAGCAGAGATGAGTTTTAGATCATCTAGCACCATAATTTGATCGTTGGATACTTTCGCGCTCAAAGCCGACAAAAGCGCCAAAGTCTTGGCTTTTTTATTGACTTTTTGAGAAAAATCTCTGGGCTTAGGCGCGAATACCACGCCGCCATGATACCATTGAGGCGCGCGAATTGAGCCGTGACGGGCTCTGCCTGTCTTCTTTTGTCTCCAAGGCTTTCTGCCGCCGCCTCGCACTTCGGCGCGGGTTAGCGCGCTTTTTGTGCCTTGTCTGCGATTTGCCAATTGAGCGACTACGACTTGATGGATTAGGGGCTTGTTAATCTCTTGCCCAAAAACCTTATCGCTCAAGGTCATAGAACCGACTTTTTCTCCGCTTTGGTTATATACATTAATTTTAGGCATATCTCAATTCTCCTTATTTTGCGGACTTAACAGCTTCGCGAACAGCAACCAATCCGCCCTTGGGTCCGGGCACGGAACCTTTTATCAGCAAAATATTTCTTTCGGTATCAACCTTAACCACCTCAAGATTTTGGATGGTTACCTTTTCGTGTCCGTATTGCCCGGCCATCGGCTTGTTTTTGAAAATCCTGCCGGGCGTGCTGCCCGCGCCCGGAGCGCCTATTGACCTGTGAACAGGTCCCGCGCCGTGCGACATTCTAAGACGGCTGGCGTTCCAACGCTGTATTGTGCCCGTAAAACCTCTTCCTCTGGTCAATCCGCTCACATCCACCATATCGCCCGATTGGAAGATGTCGCATTTTATTTCATCGCCCGCTTTAAAGTCGGACGCATTGGACAATCTGAATTCTTTTAGATGCTTTTTGGGCGTAAGACCCGCCTTTTTGAAATGCCCCAAAACAGGCTTTGTCGTGTTTTTTTCCTTGCCGTCAAGAAAAGCGAATTGAACGGCGCTGTAACCGTCTTTTTCTTCGGTCTTGACTTGAGAAACATAGCACGGACCCGCCTCGATAACTGTAACGGGAATAACCGTGCCGTCATCGGAAAATATTTGTGTCATCCCTAACTTTTTACCTAATATAGCTTTGTTCATCGTAATATGTCCTCCGGCAAGCCTTACAACTTGATCTTGATATCAACGCCTGCGGGCAAATCCAGCTTCATAAGGCTGTCCACTGTTTTTGCCGACGGGCTGTAAATATCAATCAAACGCTTATGTGTCCTTATCTCAAATTGCTCTCTTGAGTCCTTATACTTGTGAGGCGCGCGCAAGATTGTGACGATTTCTTTTTCGGTGGGAAGCGGGATAGGTCCGCTTACTTTGCCGCCCGTTCTTTTGGCGGTCTCCACAATCTTTAAAGCCGACTGGTCAACCAAGTCGTGCTCATAAGCTTTGAGATTAATTCTTATTCTTTGTCCTGCCATGTCTTAAATTTTAACCTCCAAATTGCTTGCTTAAGCTGCAAAACGGCTATACAATGCGCCGTGTGTTTCATATTTTGCTACATTTTTTAGCGGCTCTTAGTCAAAAAAAGCCGCTAAAAATAAAAAACGTCTTTTTAGCTTAAGCCGTTCCTGATAGATTAGGGAACATAGATCCGCCGAAGTTATCCGTTTAGGCGCTGCAATTATTCGCCTAGGTAACCTCCGGTTTCATCTCCAAAATCCGTCGCCCTTTTGGGCACGCCTATATATTCTAATATAACGGGTTTTTTATGTCAAGAAAATTTTACGATGTTTTTATAAATTTTTTGACGCTTTTTGACGGAAGATTGTAAAATGAAGTGCAACGGGTAAAAAAAAAGATTCATAGTGAACCTTTATCTTTGTATAATAAGTTTGTAACACAAGATTATACAAAAGGAAAAGGCACTATGAATCAAGGACATTATAGCACAAAAAAGAGGAAGTATACACATTTAA
>DUVY01000120.1 GCA_012840805.1 Clostridiales bacterium
AGTTAATGTTTCGACTCAAGATATGAAGGAATTAGGGTTAGGCTCTATATTAAGCGGCGGCGGCTCTATTCCTAATAATGAAAATACGGTCGCAAGCTGGACCAGCGCTGTGAAAAATTATCAAGAAGCGGCGCTTTCTAGAAGGCTTAAGATTCCTTTTATATACGGCATTGACGCTGTTCACGGACATAATACCGTAACGGACGCCGTTATTTTTCCGCATAATATCGGTATCGGCGCCGCCAATGATATTAAATTAACCAAACAAATGGGCGCCTATGTAGCTCAAGAACTTAAACTTACTAAGACTATTTTCAACTTCAGCCCGTGCGTAGCGGTCGCCCAAGACTTAAGATGGGGTCGCACATACGAAAGTTATTCTTCAGATCCCGAGATAGTGACTGATTTGGCGCTTGCTTTTATGGAAGGTCAGCAAAGCGAAGGCATACTTGTAACCGCCAAACATTACGCGGGCGACGGCGGGACCGAATTTCGCACGGGTATGAATAAGTTGATTGATAGAGGCGATGTCACTCTTGATATGGAAGAATTTAGAGAAATACATCTTAAGCCATATGAGGAATTGGTTGAAAACGGCGTAAAATGCATTATGGTTTCTTTTAGCTCTTACAAAGGTCTTAAGATGCACCAACACAAAGAACTTATAACCGATGTCTTAAAGGGCGAGTTTGGCTTTAAGGGATTTGTAATCAGCGATTGGGAAGGCGTTTTGGAAATAAATGAAGCGACCTATGATCTAAAGGTCTCCGCCGCTATAAACGCCGGCGTTGATATGCTAATGGAACCTAATTCATTCAAGGACGCCATAAACGCGATAAAACGCGGCGTCAAAGCGGGCAGAATTTCTGAGGCAAGGCTGGATGACGCCGTTTCAAGAATATTAAGGGTAAAGTTTGAGATGGGCTTGTTCGATGACCCGTATCTTGAAAATTTGGATATTGACATAGACGAGTTGGGCGACGCTTCGGGTCGGGCTCTTGCCAAACAATTGGTGGAAAAATCGCAAGTGCTTTTGAAAAATGAAAATGATATTTTGCCTTTTGAAAACGGCAAAAAAATATATGTCACAGGACCCGCCGCTAACGATATAGGCGCTCAATGCGGGGGCTGGACTATTAATTGGCTGGGATTTACGGGCAATTCAATGACAAAAGGAACATCAATCTTGCAAGGGCTAAATAAAGTTGCCTCTCAATATAATCTTGAAATCATTACCGACCAAAGTAAAGCGGATCAAGCCGATATAGTCTTGCTTGTGATAGGCGAAAAGCCTTACGCCGAGTATAAGGGCGATACGAAGAAGCCTTCAATAACAGGCACAAAGGCTTTGGTGGGCAATGAAGACGCTATTAATCGCGCGAAAAGCCTGAACAAGCCCATAGTAACCGTTATAGTGGCGGGACGCAATGTTTTGATTGATGATTATATTGACAAATGGGACGCCGTGGTTATGAGTTATCTGCCGGGCACAGAGGGCGATGGCGTGGCTAGCGTTTTGGTAGGCGAAGTCGGATTTAGCGGAAAGCTTCCTATGCCTTGGTATAAGACAGTAGACGATATAAAGAAACCTAACCCCAATTTGTTGTTTGATATTGGACACGGGCTAACGACGGAAGCTAAAGCGTAATTTGTCTTACAGGATTATTAGGCGTAATTAAAACTTTATTCGCCGTTAAAAATAAAATGGCTTAATTAAAGCTTATAATAAAATACCGTCTATAATTATAGACGGTATTTTTTTAGGGGATATAATATTACTCAAATTCCGCCATTACCTGTTCCGCGATAGAATTATCCACAATGTCGCTAAAATTGAC
>DUVY01000121.1 GCA_012840805.1 Clostridiales bacterium
AATCCACCATAGGCTTGATACTACTCGTCTTAGCCAACTACATAAGCAAAAAAACTACTGGAAGGGGTATTTATTGATGATAGCGTCAATCGGTCTTAAAAAGAAAAAGCGCATCAAAAAGATGCATGCTTTTGACTATTTAAACTACATCATACTAGGCCTTTTCGCTTTATTCACGCTGTATCCTTTCTGGTATGTGTTGATAGGCTCTTTCAATAACGGTCAAGACTTTTCGGGCGGCGGAATTTGGCTGTGGCCTAGAGTGTTTACCACCGCAAACTATAGAGTGGTGTTTGCCGACGATAGGTTGTGGCTGGGTTTAAGAAACACCGTGCTAAAGACCGTAATCGGCGTAATCACCTCTTTGACCTTTACGTCTTGCACGGCATACGGCCTTAGCAGCAGCAGACTCCGCTTTAAGAAAGTCTTCCATTGGATAAACCTGTTTACTATGTTCTTTAGCGGCGGTCTTATTCCGTACTTTATGGTCATAAGTATGATAGGGCTATACGACAACTTCCTGGTCTATGTCATACCGTCCATTTATTCGGTTTACAATATGCTGGTTATGTCGTCCTTTTTTAAATCCATTCCAAGCGATATCAACGAGGCGGCGGTAATAGACGGCGCTAGAGAGTTTACGATTTGGTGGAAAATTTACGTGCCGTTGTCTAAACCTTGTCTAGCCACCATAGGTCTATGGATAGCGGTCGGACACTGGAACTCCTATTTGGGAACGATGCTATACACCCAAGGAACGGACCTGTTGACATTGCAATACTATCTAGTCAAATTAATTAAGCAAGCCAGTGTTCCCGTCCTAGAAGGCGACTTGGGACAAATCCAAAAAGAAACCTCGGCTACCACCATATCTTTCGCGGCGATAGTTATTTCCACAATACCTATCTTTACGCTGTATCCTTTCATTCAGAAATATTTCTCCAAAGGAATAATGATTGGTTCCTTAAAGGGATAAACGATAAACAAAGGAGGAAAAATGAAAAAGTTTATTACTTCTATACTTTGCGTCTTATTGGTCTGCTGCAGCCTTATCGGATGTTTTGGCGACGGTAAAAACAAGTCGGATTATTGGTATCCCGACCGCGGCTACGCTGACGATAAAAGCGACAGCTGGACGCAGCTAACCGACCAGGACGAAGAAATAACCATAGACTGGTTTGTAAACTATTCGACGTTCAGCTGGGCGGGAAACGGCAACTCGCTCGTGTCTGACGTAATTAGAGAAAAGACTAAGATTAACATTAACTTCATAACGCCCGCCGACGACACGGGACAACAGCTCAACACTTTGATAGCTAGCGGCAAATTGCCCGACGTCGTTACCGTAAACCACGGCACCGCGTTAAGAGTTCAGCTTCAACAAGAAAAATACGTATATCCGCTGCAAGAACTTGCTAAAAGATACGCTCCTTCGCTTCTAAACCGCATAGACGACGAGATTGTAGCGTTCTTTGACGGCGGCAACGGCACAATTTACGGCTTGCCTAACCATTACTATACATACAGCGACCTTAACGACTATAAAGAAATAACCGGTATGACCTTGAACTCTAACGGCGCTATAGTCGCAAGAAAGGACTATTTGGACGCGTATATCGCGTATAAAAAAGCTCAAAACCCCAATTGGTCCGACGTTCAAGCGACTACGCCCCAAGGCTTTATAGAAATGTGCTTGTGGGTAAAGCAGCATTATAATTTGCTCGCTACCAATCCCACCGTATGTATAGGACAGTTTGACAGCGCGACTACCAACGGCAGCAAGGGTATAAGCTGGCTTATGGAATATTTCGCCGTAGACCCCGAAGACGAAGACGGCAATAAAACCTACGAACCCGCTCAAGCGAAATATAAAGACGCGTTGTTGTTCCTCAACGAATTATATAGAAACAAATTAATCTCCAGCGGTAACTTGAGCGCAAACTATTCTCAAATATCCACCTACATCCAACAAGGCTTGCCTTTTGTATGTATGCTCTCGCCTCAAGACTTCGCTTCGTTCTTTAGAAACGCTTATCTAAATTCGGGTATAGAGTATGTTCCTATCGTGCTGAGAAACTACCAAGGCGACGTTCCCGTTTTAAGAGACCTATCGGGCAACGGCTACCGCTTCAGCATGATAACCACATCCTGCAAATATCCCGATAGAGTAATCAAACTATTCGACTTCTTGTGGAGCGAAGAAGGCCAGCGCTTGATTCAATACGGCGTAGAAGGCGAAACCTTTGAATACACAAAGCGCCCTGGCGAAACCGGCGCGATAATCGATCCCGTTACCAAACAAACTAAGACCGTTACATATAAATACGGTCAAATCAAATACACAGACGAAGTGTTCCAAGAAATCCAAAACGGTCAAGCCGGCAAATACGGATTTATGGGCGGTATGCTGCTGCTAATCAATCCTATGCACGCTAGACTTACCCACTATAAAGGCGAGACTTTGGACAACTTCCTAAAATATGTGGACTACAACCTAAAGGCGGCTTTGCAGCCTTACACCTACAGCAGAAAAGGTCTAGAGTTCGGCCTTGACACGTCCGACAGCAGATATGTCGCTATGGCGTATTTGCAAACCGAGCTAAACAACCTCTGGTATGAAAATATTCCTAGAATAATTTCGCAATCCTCTAAGTCGGCCGCTGAAAACCTATACAACAGCACCCTAGCTCAAGCGGAATTGAAGGGATATAAGACATTATTGAGCTTCCAAAACAGCTGCTTTAAAGCGCACAAAGCTAAGCTTGGTATCCAATACGCTTGGCCGCCCAACGATCCTAACTCTGGATATAGCAACTGGGTTGTCAACAGCATATTCGGCGATACTTCGCGCGTTCTTGAGATACCTTCCGATATAACGCTTCAATAAAACTATAAATCGTTTTTACAAAAGAACGGTAGAGAGGACAAATAAGCCCTCTCTACTGGATAAACATTGCGAAAAATAAGGCTAGAAGAGAGAGATTTTATGGAAAAGCACAAAATAATTATTGACACTGACATTGGCGACGATATTGACGACGCTTTCGCGCTGGCGGTCGCGTTGGCGATACCTGAATACGAATTGCTAGGAGTTACCTGCGTTTACAGAAACACTTTAATGCGTTCCAAAATAGCTATGGCGGAGTTGGATTACTACAACTTTGGCGGCGTTAAAGTATACTGCGGCGAAGACAATCCGTTAAAAGAGCCTATCAAAATGTTCCCTTTTGAGAAAAAGGATAAAGACGGAAAGGTCATTATCACCCACTATAAAGACGATATGGCTGACTATGTTTGCGAGTCGAAATCCGCCGTGGAATTTTTGCTAGAAAGCGTAAAAAAATATCCTAACGAAGTAGTATTGTTCTCCTTAGGTCCAATGACGAACCTGGCAAGAGCCTATCAGCAAGACA
This sequence comes from Clostridiales bacterium, assembly GCA_012840805.1. Taxonomy (GTDB): domain Bacteria; phylum Bacillota; class Clostridia; order Christensenellales; family DUVY01; genus DUVY01. The sequence continues at coordinate 3,414 of DUVY01000121.1, forward strand.
GCGAGGCGTTTAAAAAGTTTAAGAAGATAGTCATAATGGGCGGAATTATGGACCAACCTTACGCGGAATGGAACATAAAATGCGATCCCGAAGCCGCCGATATCGTGTTAAGATCTGGCGTCGAAATCCAAATGGTAGGATTGGACGTTACGCTCAAATGCGTCCTAAAGGAAGAAACGCTGGACAAAATACTAAGCTTTAAGGGCAGAGGAAACAAGCTGCTTGCGTCTATGATGAAAATTTGGATCGACAACAACAAAAAAAGACCGATTCTCCACGACCCGTTGACTATAGCGTCGTATGTAAAGCCGTTCTGCGAATTTAAAAAGCATAAGCTTGAAGTCATTTTAGACGGCGAAAGAAGAGGCTATACCGTTCAATCCGAAAACGGCAACGAAGTCTTATACGCAACAAGCGTGGACAACGAGGCTTTTGAGGAATTTGTCTTAGACTGCTTAACCAAAGCGGAACAATAGAAAAACCTTGAAAAAGGAGGAAATGATGAAAAGACTACCGCTGTTAATCATAGCGCTGTTAATTATAGGGGGGGAGTTTGACGATGGGCGTTAAACCCAATACCGTTAAAGCGGGCGTTCACGATCCCGCCAATGTAATTATTGTTACGGACCAAAACAGAGAGACTTTGTATAACACAAAGCTCTCAAACGACACCACGGAAACTTTTGACCCCGCCACTAGATTCTTTCAATCAATGCCCAGCGTAGAAGTAACGGGTAATCGTATATGGGCTGCTATGACGGTAGGCGGTTTGACCGAGCCTGATGACAACAACTACATAACGATTGGCTACAGCGACGATGGAGGCAAAACCTGGGTTGAGCCGTTTATCATCATAAAAAACGACGTAAAAATAAGGACTTATATTCCTAGTTTGTGGGTAGATCCGGACGGAACTTTATGGTGTTATTACTGCCAATTCGACACTTGGGCGTTTAAGATTAACAACCCCGCGGGCGATCCCTCTAAAATAACCTGCACCCAGCCCGTAAGAGTAGCCGAATACGGCATAGCCAAAAAGCCTACCGCTCTTTCTACCGGCGCTTGGGTGTTTACTACCGAACGCGCAAGCGTGGACGTTATGAAGAGCTTTGTCTGGGCATCCTATGACAAAGGCAAATCCTGGTCGTTGATAGGAAGCGCTACTTCCGTGGCTAATAGAAAATACTTCCACGAATCCCAGATAGTCGAGCTAAAAGACGGAAGGCTTTGGATGCTTTCTAGAATAGAAGGCGGCTCCGGCGGCGGCATCGAGCAAAGCTTCTCCTCGGACGGCGGCAGAACTTGGACCACTATGCAGAGCGGGTTAGGCTATCCTTTAATCGGCCCTGGCTCTAAGTTCCATATAATGAGACTAAAATCCGGCAACTTGTTGTTTATAAGCCACAACTCCACATCGGTTAGAAACAACCTAACGGCATACTTGTCCGAAGACGATGGAAAGACCTGGAGCGGCGCGCTGTTATTGGACGAAAGGTCGATAGTATCCTATCCCGACGCGGCTCAAGGCGAGGACGGAACAATATATGTCATCTACGACCGCAACCGTTCAGCCGCTCAAGCGGGCAACAACTATCCCAGCCAAGAAATACGCTTAGCTAAGTTTACCGAAGCGGACCTCAAGGCAGGCGCTTTCGTGTCCGAAAAATCTCAAGCCAAAATATTAATAGCTAAAAACAAAAACTGGCACGAAATAGTTTCGACTAACGTTCAAAAAACCATAGAGGTCAAGAAAGGCACGCCTCTAGAAAGCGTTATCGAGTCTTTGCCTAAATTCGTCAGCGCCACCGACGAAAGCGGCAACACTTATTACCTAGCTGGAACTTGGAAAACGGTAGGTTATGTGGACGACAACACCGATTATAAACTAAAGTTTGACACCAAACTCATCGAAACGCTTGAAGACACTTACAATATGTTGACAATCAACGTCAAGATAATTCAGCCGAAAAAGACAGGCTCTTGCAAATCAGCCGTCGCGGCTATTGCGGCATCGTCAATATTAGCGTTAGCTTTCGCTGTTTTCAAAAACCTTAAAGCTAAACAGCTAATTTTATAGAAAAACAAAGGAGGAGAAGAATGAGTAAACACACTCGAAAAAAGGGTATTCTGATACTCTTGATGACAGCGTTGATGACGCTGACATTGTCTGTGCGTTTAGTCGGCGCTCAGGATACCGGTGTCGTAACTTACGACTTTACGGCCGAAAGTTACGCTCACTCGGCAGCTTTGACCGGCGCAACGGTTTTTACGGGCTTTGACGCTATATCCGTTTACACAAAGTCCGCTAACGGAAGCGCTGTTATAAGCGTTCCTGTAGAGCTTGACTCTGACGCTGCAGGCTTAGCGGTTGAATACAACAACTTAATGACCAATGTCGTGCCGGACAACCTAAAAGTTACCTTAAAATCCGGCGAAGACTCTTACGATATGTCCGAAGGCTCTAAATACTACGAGCTGGTCGGGGAAACAGTAACGGAAAAACAAGCGGCTGCAGGCGGAGTAATGAAAGCCACCAAAACCGCTTATGAAAACTTCTACGGCTATTTGTTATTGGATTTAAGCGAGTTTAACCTGCCCGAAGAAACAGTAACAATAGATACCATCGTCTTTACGACTCAACTTACCGTTCCTGTCAGATACAACATCGGCAAGGTTTACACCGTAACCGAGTTTACAAAAGACGGCTTAGACGAAGTTATTTGCACTCCCAGCGCCGATAACTTTACGGTTGAAGGGGATGTCAATAACTATGTCGCTCAATTCTTAGCTAAAGGCGAATTTAAGTTCTACGACGCAAGCAACGGCGACACTACCGACCCTACTTGGGTTAAATTCCCCAAAGAAATCTTAGGCGCTTCCGATACCCCTGTAGCGAACACCGCGGGCGTTTATGAATACGCCGATTTGACCGGATTTACCGCTATCGTTCTAGAAGCCGACACAACCGATAGCCCTGTTGATATACGTCTTGGTATGGCGTTGTTCAGCGGCGACGGCGTCAACTTGTATAACGCTCAAAGATTCCAGCCCGTGGAATTTATCTGCGTAGGCAATAATGGCGCGGTTTATTACCTGTATGGCAAAGACGACAACAACAACTTTGTAAACGACGGCAGACCTTATATGCCTAAGGGATTCAAAGGCAAGGTTTATATTAAGCTAGACTCCTTGCTCGCTAGAACGGCTACCAACGTATTCAATTACTCTTACGTATTCCCTTACATAAAGGTTTACGCGGCGCCCGTTAACAGCATAGGCGGAACTATTAAAATCTCTAGAGCTTATCTAACAAACGAACCTATCAACGTCGTATCCTATCCTATAGTCGTTACGACCAACGCTTCCAACAGAGGCACTGTAACCATAGACAAACCCAACGTTATAGAAGGCGGCTCGGCTACTTTAACCGTAACGCCTAAGACCGGTTATATAGTAGACCAAGTTTTGGTAAACGGACAATCTGTTGCTCTTGACCAAAACGGTCAATACACAATAACCAATATCAACGCTAGAACTACCATTACCGTTAACATCATACCCGATCCCAATGCGGAACCTAGATATATTTCTATCATACCTAACCCTCAAGGCACTATAACCGCTGACAAAAACCCTGTTCCTAACGGCGCGGACGTTACATTTACCGTCGAAGCCGATATAGGTTACGAAGTAGCTTGGTTTAAAGTCAACGGGGAATTGGTAGAACTAGTCGACGGCAAATACACTATACCCGAAGTTGAAAGCGACCTAGTCGTTCAAATGGGCGTAAACGTTATTTACGAATACGAAGCTCCTATGAGAGGCACCGGCGCAGTTATAATGGACGGTAGACAAGAATTTGGAAGCATTTACGCCGATTTTGACTCCATCTTCATTTCCGGCAAGTTCAACGCGCCCATAAAAGACGGTCAAGCGCCTTTTGTCGGCTTGCAAGTCAAGAATCTATTAGTAAATGACTTCAGCCAAAAGAACGCTTTGGTAATTCAGTATAGAACTTTGTCCACAAGCGTTTCCACCTACAACGAATGCGGCGTTAAAGTCGCTATGTTCGACAGCAACGGCAACGCTACACAAGTCGCTACAGGCAAGTCTTTCTACCTCAAAGAAGACGATTTGATTTCCAGAGGCTCTCAAATCAGCGGCGGAATGTTGTTTACCGGCAAGCCTGACTTCAGCGGATACTTGATTATTCCTTTCAACACCTTTACTTCGGGCTACGAGGCCGCAACCTCCACCGACGCGTTGGATTACACGAATATGGAATCCGTCCTACTCTTTACCGACTATCGCTGGTGGTCCGACTTCTTGTCCAAATACTTTATCGGCGATATCTTCATCGCTAATTTCGACGAGAACGAGATGGCACTAAGCGGCGAGACTTTGGCATGGACAGTTCAAGGCGCTGAAAGAAACGTAGACTATCTATTATACTACGCCGATCCTACAGGCAACACGCCCGCAGGAAAGACCGCCGACGACTACGCTACTTTGGATTACGTAAGAGCTAACGAATTATTGTTTAAAGACTTTAAGCCTTACGGATTCACCAACACTCAATCCAACCTAAGAATCAAAGTTGACTCTAGAATGCTCAACAAAGAAGGATTCGCGGTTTGGAGCAATATCGACGCTATCAGAATCTCTATCGATAACTCCGCTAACGACTTCGATATACCTTATTTGATAGGCGTTAGACCTTGGCACTCCACTCACGCCGAGGACGAATGGATTATGACCGGTTTGGGCGGAGTAATATTCGTAAGCGAAGACAACTCGACCTCTTACGCGGCCGAAAAGACCACTATAATACCCGCAGGCTTCAAAGGCTATATTTACATCCCGATTAACGAAATAATCTTTGCGGCAAGAAACTCTGACGCGGATACCTTCCCGACAGAAACCCAAGACTACATCGTATTGTATCTGCCCGTAGTCAACGACAAGATTAAAGACGGCAGCAAGATTATCTTGGACGAAATCTTGTTCGCAAGCGAGAATTCCGAGATAGAATACACCGCTACGCCTTTTGACTGCGATATCGAATACGTTCTAAACGGCGGCGTAAACGGCGATAACCCTACCAAGTACAACATCAACTCTCAAATCACCTTAAAAGAAGCTACCAAAAAGGGTTACGGCTTTGAAGGCTGGTATCTCAACCCTGAGTTCAAGGGCAGACCTATCGCCGAAATCAAGCCCGGCACCCACGGCAAGCTCACGCTTTACGCTAAATTCTCGGCTTATCTGAACGTCACGATTGAGATAACCGGCAAAGGCTCGATTACTCCTAACATCGACCGTATTACCGCAGGCGCAAGCCAAACCTTCGTAGTAACCCCTGACGACGGTTACGAAATCGAATATGTTTTGGTTAACGACCAACCTGTGGCTCTTAATAACGGTATTTTCGAGCTAACCGATATCCAAGAAGACGTTTCGATTAAGATAGGCTTTAAGCAAGTAGCTACCGCGCCCGCTAAGAAGAAAGGCTGCAAGTCCTTGATTGGTTTTGAAACCTTAGCCTTGTTAGTCTTGGCTTACGGCGCTTCGATGCTAAAGAAAAAGTTCTAATTAAGCGTCTATAATAAAAAAAAGCCCCTAGGGGCTTTTTTTTATATCAAGCTCAATCCGCCGTAAATTACCAAGCCCAAAATTCCTGAGCCTATCAAAACCATTATAGGTTTGATCTTAAACTTCCTTAAAGCTATAAGCGCCAGCGTAAAAATAATTAACGATGCTATGTTTACCAGCCCTACGGTCGCCGCGCTTTCCGAAAAGAACGTTAGCTTAAGTATAGTCAAAGCGGCGGCCGCTATAAATCCCACCACGGCGGGGCGCAAACCCCTTAGGGCGTCGTTGACGTATTTGAGATTTTTGTATCTGTTATATAAAAACAGCAATAACGCTATTATTACCGCCGACGGCGCAATAAATCCGATAGTGGCGATTACCGCGCCCGCAAACCCCGCTACGCGCGTTCCCACGAATGTGGCGGCGTTTAGGGCGATAGGGCCTGGAGTTGATTCGGCTATTATTATAAGGTCGGCAAACTCGCTCACGGTCAGCCAACCGTAATTATTGACTATCTGCTGCTGGATTAAGGGCAAAGCGGCATACCCCCCGCCTATTGAAAAAAGCCCTATTTGAAAAAACGCCCAAAACAACTCAAGATAAATCATTCTTTAATCCTTTTTTGCCGATCTTGCCAAAGTATATTACGCCCGCGACGGCGCAAGCAACAATTACAAAAATAATATTAATAGACAACAACGCCAAGCTCAAAAAAGTCAAAATCATAACAGCGAGCGCAAAAGTTTTGCTTTCGCGCCAAACAGAAGCGCTCAAACCCATAATAACATCGCAAAGCACAGCGGCAACGCCCGCCTGCATTCCCATTAGGATATAACTTACGATTAAGTTTTCTCGTATTAGGTTATAAAACAGCGAGATAATAGAGATTATTACCAAAGGCGGCAAGGCGGCGGCCAGCACGGTAACAATCGAGCCCAAAAACCCTCCTATATGATGCCCTACCAATATTGATGTATTAATAGCGACCGCGCCGGGCGACGATTGGGCGAGCGCCGTATAATTGAGCATTTCTTGTTCGGTCAGCCATTTGCGCTTTTGGACAAATTCCTTTCTCATCAGCGAAACAATGACAAAGCCGCCCCCAAAAGTAAAAGCGCTTATCTTTAGAGTAGTCAAAAACAAAGAAATATACAGTTTAAAATTTTTTTTCAATTGTCTTGCCTCTTTTTGATAATTATATTATTTGAATTAAGATAAGTAAAATACTTTAGGCGCGATAAGCGATCAAAACAAATTTAAAAGGTTTTTTTAGAAGTTAATTACTTTGAATTTTTCCCCAAAAATAAAAACCTATATTTTTTATTTATGATATAATAATTAATTAAGAGGAGTCAAAATGAATATAATAATTATTGATTTGTATGAGTATTTTCAATTTGAGCGAAAAAAAGGGTTCAAAGGTTACCTAAAATGCTTTATCAAAGACGAGCCCCAAGCTTACGACCAAGATTACATATATCCCGCGATGTTAGTTTTACCGGGCGGCGGTTACGCTTTTGTGTCTGATAGGGAAGCCGACCCAATCGCGCTAAGATATTCGGTTTATGGTTTTCAAGCTTTTGTATTGGATTACACTACAGGCGCGATCCAAAATTATCCTACCCAACTTCAAGAAGCCGCTATGGCAATGATTTTTATAAGAGAAAACGCTAAAAAATTTAATATCTCCAAAGATATGGTTAGCGCTGTTGGTTTTTCGGCGGGCGGGCATTTGTGCGGCTGCCTTGCCGCTTTGTTTGATGACCCTGTCTTGAAAGGTATTTTTGGCAAGCGCGCCGACTTGATAAGACCTGACGCAGTGATTTTAAGTTATCCCGTTATTACAAGCGACCAAAAATCCCATGTCGGCTCATTTGATATGCTTTGCGGCGCAGACCAAAACCTTAAGCGTTATTTGTCGCTAGAACATAGGGTCAAAAATAATTCATCGCCCGCTTTTATTTGGCATACTTATACGGACGGGGGTGTGCCCGTTTATAATAGTCTTGTTTACGCGCTGGCTTGCGAAGAAAACAATGTGCCTTTTGAGCTACATATTTTTGAAAAAGGCGACCACGGTCTAGCTACCGCCCAATTGGACACCAACTCTCCCAAGACAATAGCCCAGGCGAGCGCTAGCGTTGAGCGCTGGCTAGATCTAAGCGTTAATTGGCTAAAAGATAGAAACATAAAATTAAAGTCAAAATAACAGAATTCAAAATTGAATATTATATTATAAATTATTAAAATTAAAATAAGTTATTAAATATAAGAAATGATGTTTTTTATTAGATATCATTTCAGTTTTCATTTTTATTTGGTTTTTGTTTTTGTTCTTGTTTGGTTTCTGTTTTTGATTGCATCAAAATATAAAAAAACAAAAAGGTCTAAAATTTTTAGACCTTTTCAATAAAATTCGTATGTTTTAAATTTTTCCTCAAAAGCGTTAACCGCTATTTATTACCTCATTGCCATTGCCGTTTTTTGTTTTGTTTTCATAGACTAGTCTTATTTTTATGCCGCTGGGATAGTCGCCAAAGGTTTTGCCAAACAAAGTTACCCCGCCTCTATTAGCGGCTTTTTTGGGCGCCTCTATGCGAAAAGTTATATTAGAGTTATGATATATCTCAAGGTCGCCTATGGTTGTGGGACCGATAGGAAGACCGTCAATAAATGTTCCGTCTTTGTTAATAATAAGCAGCTTATATCGTCCGTATTGCCCTAGATTTTTAAACCACCAACTAGGCGACACTATACCCGGTCGGTCGTTAAACTCGCCGGGCGAGGTCCAAAAACCAAGTTCTATCCCATTGACGCTAAAATAAATGTCCGAAGGATATTGCGAAGAAAAGCCTGGCGCTTCGCTCGCGATCTCAAAAGTAAATTGTAGCTCAATCGCTTTTTGGTTTGATTTTAGGGCGTTGGGAATTTTGTATTCTACAAAACCTTCCGTAAACCACAAAAGCCCCGCGTTAAATCGTTCGGGATAAGAAAAATATCTAGGGTCATCAAGTTCGCCTATGATAGAGTCTTTGGTAACAATTCCGCATGTGGGATAAATTTCATAGTCAGAATAGTGCCCCACATCCACCTCAAAGTCATAGGTGTTGGCCTGTATATTATTGCCTATAATATCTATAATAATTTTGTCCACAGCTAAAGCACATAACTTTTGCGAGCCTCTTACGCCGGATGAGGTTGTGACATTAATAAGTCCGGCTTCCGAGAGTTTTTTGATATGCGCGGTAATAGCGCCGTTAGTCAACCCCAAAATTTTGGCAAGGCTGTCTAGGTTCATGCTCTTATTTTTTAGCAATAGATTGATTATATCTATTCTCACTTGCGAGCTTAACGCCGCGCATACCGGCAAGCAGTCATTGATGTTTGTGATATTCTTCATACTCATTGTCCCTATTTTATATTTGGAAAGTTTATTTTTTTAATCATTGTATAATATAGTATAATAAATAATAAAAATATTGGCAACAAAAATCAGATCTTTTGTTTTATTTTTTTTTGAAACAAATTATATATTTATATAATTAATTACTATAAAAACATATTCTGGCTTTTTTTATTGACTAAAGCCCGTCATAATGCTAAAATAAATTCACAATCTTTATGATTATCCATAATACTATTTGTTTTTTTAAAACAAAAACAAGGAGACAATGATGAGCAAATTCAGTATAGGAGTGGACTTTGGGACTTTGAGCGGAAGAGCTGTTTTGGTGGATGTTAACACGGGCGAAGAAGTCGCGAGCGCTGTATATGAATACACGCACAAAGTTATGGACGAATATTTGCCCGACGGCAAAACCAAATTGGGCATTGACTGGGCGCTACAGCATCCGCAGGATTATTTGGATGTGTTATCCAATACGATACCTCAAGTTTTAAAAAGCGCCAATGTTTTCAGCAAAGATGTAATAGGAATTGGAATTGATTTTACGGCTTGCACGATATTGCCGACTGATAAAGCGGGCAAGCCGCTTTGTTTTTATGACGAGTTCAAAAGCGAGCCACACGCCTATGTTAAGCTATGGAAACATCATGCTGCTCAAGAACACGCCAATAGACTCAACGAGATAGCGTCCAAGCGCCAAGAGAAATTTTTGGATTTATATGGCGGCAAGATAAGCAGCGAATGGCTGGTGCCCAAGGTTATGCAGATAGCCGAGGAAGCTCCCCATATTTATAAAGCGGCGGATAAAATAATAGAAGCTACCGATTGGATTATTTTAATGCTGACAGGGCAAGAAAAACGAAACAGTTGCACGGCGGGATATAAGGCTATATGGCACAAACATAGAGGCTATCCGAGCAAGGATTTTTTCCGCGCGCTTGATCCGATGCTTGAGGATTTGGTAGATACTAAGCTATCTAGAGATATTTATCCCATAGGCGAAAAAGCGGGCGAAATCAACGATTTTGGCCATAAACTTACCGGTCTGGATAAGGGCACGGCCGTAGCCGTAGGCAATGTTGACGCGCATGTTTCCGTGCCGGCTGTAGGCATTACAGAGCCCGGCAAAATGCTTATGATTATGGGAACATCTACCTGCCATATGTTGTTGGGCGAGCAAGAGCATGCGGTTCCGGGCATATGCGGCGTGGTTGAAGACGGTATTTTGCCCGGGTTTATGGGCTATGAAGCAGGACAGTCTTGCGTGGGCGACCATTTTGATTGGTTTGTCAAAAATTGTGTTCCCGTTCATTATTACCAAGAAGCGCAAAAACAAAACATTGGCATTCACGACTATTTGACCAATCTAGCCTCAAAACAGAAAGTAGGACAAAGCGGGCTTTTGGCGCTTGATTGGTGGAATGGAAACCGTTCTGTCTTAGTAGATGTTGATTTGACAGGTATGATTTTGGGAATGACATTATTGACCAAGCCCGAAGAAGTTTATCGCGCCTTGATAGAGGCGACCGCTTACGGCACAAGGATGATAATAGAGACTTTTCGCAAAAACGGCGTTCCTATCTACGAGCTTTACGCGGCGGGCGGCATAGTCTTTAAAAATCCAATGATGATGCAAATTTACGCCGATGTAACCGGTATGGAGATAAAGTTAAGCGCGTCACCCCAAACGCCCGCTTTAGGCAGCGCGATATTCGGCGCATTGGCTGCAGGGTCAGAGCGTGGCGGTTATGACAATATCGCGGACGCCGCAAAGGCGATGTCTAAGGTAAGAAAAGATTTGGTTTATAAACCTCAAGTTGAAAATGTTATGGTTTATGATAAGATATACCAAGAATATAAAAATTTGCATGACTATTTTGGTCGCGGCGCTAACGATGTAATGAAAAGACTTAAAGTTATAAAGGAAGAAACAAGATGCTAAAAGATTTAAAGCGCGAAGTTTGGGAACAAAATCTCAACCTTGTCAAACACAATCTCGTTATTTTCACGTGGGGCAATGTATCAGGCATTGACAGGCAAAAAGGCATTATTGCCATTAAGCCAAGCGGAGTAGAATACGATGTTTTAAAGCCCGAGGATATTGTTTTGGTTGACCTAGACGGCAAAATCGTCCAAGGCAAGCTTAATCCTTCATCGGACACGCCTACTCATATTGAGTTGTATAAAAACTTCGAGAAGTTAGGCGGTATTGTCCATACGCACTCTACTTACGCTACGGCCTGGGCGCAAGCGGGCAAGCCGATCAAGTGCTATGGCACGACCCATGCGGATTACTTTTACGGCGAAATACCTTGCACGCGGGCTTTGACACAGCAAGAAATAACGACAGATTATGAAAAAAACACAGGCAAGGTAATAGCCCAAACATTTGCCGATTTAAAGTTGGATATAATAGCCATGCCTGCTGTTTTAATAAAATCTCACGGACCTTTTTCTTTTGGAATTAGCCCCAAAGAAGCCGTATTTAACGCCGCTGTTTTGGAAGAAGTGGCAAAAATGGCATGGATAACCCAACAAATAAATCCCGATATCGCGTCAGCTGACCAATTTTTGCTGGATAAGCATTATCTTAGAAAGCATGGCGAAAACGCGTATTACGGTCAAAAAAACAAAAGATAATTAATAAATATTTAATATATAGGAGAGCATAATGAAAGATAAAATTCTTTATTATGTAGTTGGAAGTCAGCATCTTTATGGCGAAGAAACCCTAAAGCAAGTGGCTGAGCACGCGCAAGAAATGGCGCGATTTTTAGATTCGCAAGAAGACAACCCTGTGACAATCAAGTATTTTGACACGGTCAAAACCCCCCAAGAAGTAACAGATATGTGCCAAAAGGTTAATTTTGATCCTCAATGCGTGGGCATTATCGCGTGGATGCATACATTTAGTCCCGCTAAGATGTGGATTAACGGGCTAAAAATCTTAAACAAGCCTATGTTGCATCTTAATACCCAATACAACGAAAAAATCCCATATGACTCTATAGATATGGATTTTATGAACCTTAATCAATCGGCGCACGGCGACAGGGAGTTTGGACATATAGTAACCAGATTAAGAATAAGACGCAAAGTTGTGGCAGGCTATTACAAAGACCCCAACGTTTTAAAACAAATCTTTGCTTTCGCGAGAGCCGCCGCGGCGGCTGAAAAATCCAAGACCTTAAAGGTGGCTAGGTTTGGGGACAATATGCGCGAGGTTGCGGTAACCGAGGGCGACAAAGTTGAAGCGCAAACCAAGCTAGGATGGTCAATTAATGGTTACGGACTAGGGGACCTAGTGGAATATATCGACAAAGTCTCTCAAAAAGAAATTGACGAATTGATAGAAACATACAAAGAAAAATATGCTTTTCAAAAAGATATGGATTTAGAAGCCGTAAAGACGCAAGCCAAATACCAGATAGCGCTGGAGAGATTTTTACAAGACGGCTGTTTTAACGCCTTTACCACCACTTTTGAAAATCTTCACGGGTTAAAGCAACTTCCCGGATTGGCTTGTCAAGTCCTTATGGAACAAGGCTATGGTTTTGGCGCTGAAGGCGATTGGAAAACGGCTGCCTTGACCCATCTTATAAAATATATGGCAACGGGCTTAGAGGGCGGTTCTTCTTTTATGGAAGATTATACTTATCATCTTGAAAAGGGCAAACAAGCTATTTTAGGCGCGCATATGCTAGAAGTTTGTCCGACCATCGCCGAGGGCAAGCCTTCTTTGGAAGTTCATCCTTTGGGCATCGGCGGAAAAGAGCCGCCCGCAAGGTTGGTGTTTGAGGGCAAGACGGGCGACGCGATGTTAATAACTTTGGTTGATATGGGCGATCGCTTTAGAATGATTGTCAACAAAGCGCGTATAATCAAATCACAAGCAATGCCCAAATTGCCTGTTGCAAGAGTGTTATGGCAACCTTTGCCCGATATGACGACCAGCGCTCAGGCATGGATATTGGCGGGCGGGGCGCATCATAGCGTATTGACGACCCAGCTAGAATTAGAGCATATCCAAGATTTCGCCAGAATAATGGACATAGAGCTTATAGTCATAGACCAAAACACCGAAATCAACCGCTTTGAAAACGAGCTTATGATATCCGATCTTGTTTGGAAGTCAAAAAATTAAAGTAAGGTTTATGGAAATTAACAAAGTCGATAAAAAGCATGTAAGACTCAAAGGCGGCTTTTTTCAAGAGCGACAAAAAATCAATCTTATCAGCGTAAAAAATATCTACAAACGCTTTTTGGAAACAGGCAGATTTGAGGCTTTAAAGCAAAATTGGCAAGAAGGGCAACCCAATAAGCCGCATGTTTTTTATGATTCCGATGTAGCGAAATGGATAGAAAGCGCGGCTTATGTCCTAATAGACCAAAAAGACGCCGAACTTGAGAAACTTTGCGACCAATATATTGATTTGATAGAGACCCGTCAAGAGCCAAACGGTTATTTTAACAGCTATTTTTCTTATATAGAGCCCGACAAAAAATGGCGATACAGAACGGAACATGAGTTATATTGCGCGGGGCATTTGATGGAAGCCGCCATAGCCTATAAAAAAGCGACCCCAAAAGATAAATTCTGAACATAGTTAAAAAATTAGCCGACCATATTTATCAAGTTTTTATCATAGACAAAAGCGCTGCTTTTTTAACGCCAGGGCATGAGGAAATAGAGCTTGCTTTTTATAAGCTGTATAAAGAAACCAATCAAAAAAATATCTAGAGCTTGCCAAGTTTTTTATCTACCAAAGGGCCAAAATATCGAGCCCGTATATGAAACCGTAGATAACCGCTATGACCAATCGCATATTCCCGTTAGACAGCAACATACGGCGGAAGGGCACAACGTAAGGGCGTTGTATTTATTTTCGGCAATGGCAGATTTGGGCAAAGAATACAACGACCAGAAGCTTATAACGGCGTGTAAAAATATTTTTGAAAATATTATCAATAAGCGGATGTATATTACGGGCGGCGTGGACTCGTCCCACTATGGCGAGGCTTTCACTTATGATTATGATTTGCCCAATCTGACCGCCCATTCCGAAACTTGCGCCG
>DUVY01000127.1 GCA_012840805.1 Clostridiales bacterium
ATCTGTTACACCCCCTTTGTAAATGGTCCTCCTTTAAAACAACTCCCTAAACCTATACTCCGAATTTTTTGTTTTAAATGTGATAACCCGCCCTTCTTTTTTCGGTTCCTCGACCAGCACCGCTGTCCGGAACCCATCTTCAATGTGCCCGTCTTCGCCTAGCACTATAAACTCCAGTCGTTCGCTATATTGCAAACTTCCGGTTCGACCTTGAAGCCTTAAAAACCGGGTAGAATTACTTTCGGGCGGCTTAATGTCAAGCAAAGTTGCAATCATTGTTCTAGTCTTCTTGATTTCAACCAATCACTTCACCTCTCTTATTTTGTAAGTAAAAAGAACAGGGAGGCCGGAGCTGCCCCGGCCTTACGAGCCGGAAACAAGTGCGAAATAAACAAAAAATAGAAAGTTGGTCAGACTTTCTGCAAGTTTCCGGGGAGGTGTCCTCGTTGCGCTGTGCGCCCCTGGGGTCATAACTAAATCTCAAAATGAAGTTTATTCCATGGTTTAAAGCTCTTAATTTTCCCCAGCAATCTTTCCGGCCTCCCGTCAAAGCAAATGGCCCGGTCATCCACGGTCAGAATCGCCGGCACTTTCTCGGCCGTTACTCCGTCAACTTCAATCCCGTGCTTCGCTAGGTACTTCTGGATCGCTTCAATCCCGCCGGGCTGGAAGCAACGGGTCGAAACAACAACAACCCGGTATTCTTTGCGTATTTCCTGGAGCGCTTCTTTGATCCCGGGGACCGGCGGATCTGGGATGTTGGTGACTCCTTGCCAGCCACTGGTGTAGGAATGGATGACGCCGTCGAAATCAAAGATTATAGTAGGCTTAATGGCTCGCACCCCCTTATTCTAAGCAACCAGCTTCCTTAAATGCCTGTGCTAACTTAGGAAATTGATAAGCAATCCAATCCACAATTTCCTCATTCCACGCCCAACTGTTTTCGCCAAGGCCGCTTTCGTATAAAAAAGCATGGATTAATTCATGCCGTAAAACTTTTTTCTTATGTCCATTTAAATCAGTTTGCGCCATTAAATCGTTTTCGGCATCCACGAAGTTATTAACAAC
This sequence comes from Clostridiales bacterium, assembly GCA_012840805.1. Classification (GTDB taxonomy): domain Bacteria; phylum Bacillota; class Clostridia; order Christensenellales; family DUVY01; genus DUVY01. Next base: position 1,069 of record DUVY01000127.1, read on the forward strand.
ACAAACCTTAAGGGTTTTATCGCAATAACCATCACATTCTTTTAATCTTGAGTCTGATTTTTCATTTCTTTCTTCGATGGTATATATGGTTCCAAGAACATTAACCTTTTTCATGTATTTACTCCTTTTATATTGACATAAAGAAAACCGCCGTTTGGCGGTTAGGTTTGTTTGATTGTTTTGTTCTGCTCAACTACTGCTCGATAAGTTCTGCGTATTTCCTTAAGCTCTGCCAGTCGCTTTTGCGGTTTAGTAATCCTAAATTCATCCTCTAATGTCAATTTTCTTGTTACACCCATCAAGCTTTCTGCATATATATGGGATAGATTCTTAGTAATACCTAAACAGTCAAAAGCATTTCCTATGTCTCCTGCTTTCAAGAATTCCTCTGCGTTTTCAATGGTTGCTTCCAACCCAATCTCTGTATTATGGCTTACTTCTGCAATTTGGTAGAGCATTGCAAAAACGTTAGACGCTTCATCTCTATAAAGCTCTAATAGCCTGAAAAACAAGCGTTTTGCGGGTCCGTCACCCATCGGGATCTTAATTTCAATCCCAGCCTGCGGTCCCGGAGTACATACCTGCGGGTTTAG
>DUVY01000122.1 GCA_012840805.1 Clostridiales bacterium
AATGTATATGGATATTGTTCTTTTAGCCTGTTTAGATTGGGCGTGCCCTGAATGGCGACCGCGTTGCATTCGGTTGACTGCCTTGCGCCCAATCCGTCCATTATAATCATAGCTACAAATCTTTTTTTCATAAGCTTCCTTTAAAATATAAGTCTGTTTAAAATTTTTGGGAGTCGGAGGCTTTTATTATCAAGCTAAAGTCTTCAGCCTTTAGGCTAGCGCCGCCTATCAAACCGCCGTCTATTTGGGGCATAGCCATCAGCCCTTGGGCGTTTTTTGAATTCATACTCCCGCCATATTGTATTCTAATTTTTAGGGCTGTGTCACGTGAATACATCACGCTCAGCATTTCTCTTATTTTGCCAATGGTCTCGTCAGCGTCCTTCTCAGTCGCGGTTCTGCCTGTGCCTATTGCCCACACGGGCTCGTAGGCTATCACTATTTTTTGGGCGTCTTCTTCGGATATGTCTTGAAGCCCGATTGTTAATTGGCGGCGGTTGACCTCGTCGGTCTGACCGCTTAATCTTTCTTGCTCGGTCTCGCCTACGCACAGAATAGGCGTTAGCCCGCTACTTAGCGCCTGAATGACTCTTTTGTTTACTGTCTGGTCGGTTTCGCCAAAATATTGACGCCTTTCGCTGTGACCAATAATCACATATTTTACGCCCATTTCCAAAAGCATAGACGCGCTTATCTCGCCCGTAAAAGCGCCTTTATCCGACCAATGAACATTTTGCGCGCCCAAACCTATATTGGTATTCTTTAGCATTTGGCTCGCCGTATGTAAACTTGTGTAAGGAACGCAAACAACCACCTCGCTTTTAGCGTCTTTAACTTTGGGTATAAGTTGCTCCAAAAGCTCTTTGGTCTCGGCGGCCGTTTTGTTCATCTTCCAATTTCCCGCGATAATAGGTCGTCTCATATTATTTATTCCTTTATTTTTTAATAGGGCAAGGTTGTTCTACCTTGCCCTTATCTTTTTTTTAATTTATTTGTCGTTTAGTCTGGCTATGCCGGGCAACTCCAGTCCTTCCAAAAACTCCAAAGAAGCTCCGCCGCCCGTAGATATATGCGTCACCTTGTCTGCAAAACCTAATTGCTCTATCGCCGCTGCGCTATCGCCGCCGCCTATAATGGTTACGGCGTCCGCCTCAGCCAAAGCCTGCGCAACCGCCTTAGTTCCCGCTGCGAATTTCTCAAACTCAAACACGCCCATAGGCCCGTTCCAAATAACAGTCTTAGCGTCTTTGATAACCTTGGCGAAGTTTTCGCAAGTTTTGGGTCCTATATCCAAACCTTGCCATCCGTCCGGGATGTTAAGGCTGTCAACTATCTGGGTGTTAGCGTCCGAGCTGAAGTCGTCCGCCGCCACATTGTCAACGGGCAACAGCAACTCAACGCCTTTTTCTTGGGCTTTTTGAAGCAATTCTTTGGCGAGATCTACCTTGTCAAGCTCAACTTTAGAATCGCCTACCTTGCCGCCCTTAGCGAGCGCGAATGTATAAGCCATAGCGCCGCCTATCAAAAGGCTGTTCACTTTGTCTAATAGATTATTAATGACGCCAATCTTGTCGCTGACTTTAGCCCCGCCCAAAATCGCCACAAAGGGACGCTTGGGGTTTTCCAAAGCTCCGCCCATTATATCCAGTTCTTTAGCTATCAAAAATCCAGCGACGCAAACCTTAATATAATCGCAAACGCCCGCTGTGGAAGCGTGGGCTCTATGCGCCGTGCCAAAAGCATCGTTGACAAAAACCTCGCCAAACTCCGCTAGCTTTTTGGCAAACTCGGGGTCGTTTTTGGTCTCTTCTTTGTGGAATCTAACATTTTCCAAAAGCAAAATCTCGCCCGAATTTAGCGCGGCGGCTTTTGCCTTGGCGTCTTCGCCCACAACATCCTTAGCCAAAGTCACAACCCCGCCCAAAAGCTCGTTAAGCCTTTTGGCGATGGGCGCGAGCGAAAACTTAGGCTCAAAGCCCTCTTTAGGTCTGCCCAAATGCGAACACAAAACAATCTTGGCTTTGTTCTCAATAAGGTATTTTATGGTAGGCAGCGCGCCTATAATCCTATTTTCATCTGTGATATTTCCATTTTCGTCCTGAGGAACATTAAAGTCCGCTCTTACCAAAACCCGCTTATTAGCAACATCCACATCTTTGACTGTTAATTTATTCATATTCTGTTCTCCTATCCAAAAATTTTTTTCGCGCTAATTACACAAATTAATATAATAGTTTTGGCAATTATTGTCAAATACTTTGACAATATATTGTCATAACGCTTTTTGGGTGCTTCTTTCCCTTACGCTGTAAGCGATATTGGTAAGGTGGTCGGCGATTCTTTCTAGATTGGTGGTAACTTCATAAAAGACTTCGCCGCTTTCTACAGAGCAAACGCCTTGGTGCAGTCTGTCAATATGGTTATTGGTGAAATCTTTTTTCATATTGTCAATCTCTTCTTCGCGGCGATTGACTTCTTTTATCATATTGATATCGCGCTTATCAAAAACATACAAAGCGTCCCTATACAATAACTTGACTTTTTGATACATAGTCATTAATTCTTTTTGGGCTTCTTCAGACATGCCCGCGCTGTTGTTAGCCAAAATTTGCGCGGCTTCCATTAAGTTTTCCGAGTGGTCGCCTATTCTTTCTATATCCGAGACCACATGATACAGCGTGCCCACCAATTTTTCGTCCTTAGGCGAAATATTAAGCGAACTAATCCTGACGAGATAATTAGTTATGGCTTTGTTGAGATAGTTGAGCTGTCTTTCGTTTTTTTCTATGGTGTCCGAATTGGCGTCAATTTTGTTGATTATATCGCTCATAGCTAGATCCATATTGGTTTCAGCCAAATGCGCCATAGCGGTTATTTCTTTCAAAATTTGGGCGATAGCGATCGCGGGAGAATTAAGTATTCTTTCGTCCAAATATTTGAGCTTTTCAACAGCCACTTCGGGCTTTTTGTCTTTGATAGTCTTTTCGGCTATCCAAACAATTTGCTTTACAAAAGGAAGAAACAAAATCGCCGAGGCTACATTAAAGACCAAATGGAACAAGGCGACTTGCATTCCTGTGTTTTGCCCGCCTATAAAATCAAAAAATCTGACAAAAGGCTTCTCAAAAGGTAGCATTATAACCATAAAGATTATAGTGCCCAATATATTATAAAAGATATGTATAAACGCCGTGCGTTTAGCGTTGGTATTCGCGCCTATTGAGGCCAAAATAGCTGTAAAGCAAGTGCCTATATTGCTGCCCAGAACTATATAAAAAGCCGATATAATGGGCAATGTGTCCGCGGTGACAAGCAAAATAATTATTGCGGTAACCAAAGAACTGCTCTGTAAGATCGCGGTAACAGCCAATCCAACTAGCACAAGCAAAAACGGGTTATTAATAATCACAAACAGATTAGTTAACGCGTTATTGACAGTATCGTTTCCTTTAAAACTGTCTCCCATAAACTCAAGTCCGATAAAGATAAGCCCGATACCTACCAAGGCTTCGCCTATTCGGCTCAAATTGCCTTTTTTGTCAAGCATTATCATCAAAGCGCCAACCAAAGCCAAAAGCATAAAATACAGCGATATATTAAGGCCTCGCAACGCGTATAAAAAGGCGGTCAAAGTCGTGCCGATATTGGCGCCCATAATTATGGTCGTCGCCTGAAACAGCGTCATCACGCCCGCGTTGACAAAGCCCAAGACCATAACGCTTACGGCGGACGAGCTTTGGATAATGCCGGTCGCTACCGTGCCTATACCGACTCCGGCAAACCTATTATTGCTTATTTTATTAAACATTTTGCGTATGCTTCTGCCGGCGGACTTTTCCAAGCCTTTGGACATAGTGTGCATACCAAACAAAAAAACGCCCGTTCCAGCCAATAGCTGAAAACAAGCGTGTAGTATCTCCAAATACTTATCCATTTAATATTATAAGCTCCATATTAAATTTTGTGCTTTAATAATATTTTAACCGTCTAATAATAATTTTGTCAAACAAT
>DUVY01000123.1 GCA_012840805.1 Clostridiales bacterium
GGGGGAGTGGGCGAAATTATTTTATTAATCAAATATACTACAAATTTTATCAAAAAATTCCATATATTTCCAATTGATTAAAATTAGATTAAAAAAGCCAATCTCAACGGGTATCAATTGAATTTGGTTAAATTGATATGATATAATCCTATTTGTATAGGAGATAATATGGAATTATTAAGAGTGGAGTTCTCCACCTCTCAAGCTATAAATTTTTCGTCTGTTTTTAACGGCGTAGGGCTTATTGACGAATTATTTATCCAAAACCTAAGCGAACAAGATATCTTTGACGTGGATATCAGCGTGTCTTGTCCGCAAGGTTTGTTAAAACCCTGCCGCTATCATCTTGACATATTGCCCAAAAACCTAAAGATAGATGTCAATACCCTTGACATAGAATTTGATTATAACTATCTCACGGTTTTGGAAAACATAGTCTACGGCGAGATTATTTTGTCAATCCAATCCCAAGGACAAGAGCTGTTTTTACAGAAAAACCCAATTACGATTTAGCCTTACGATTATTGGACGGGCGCGAATATCTTGCCCGAGCTTATAGCTAGTTTTGTAACGCCCGATAATATAGACGCCAAAGTTATACTAAAAGACGCGCTTGCCTATCTAAAAAAATGGCGAAAATCCAATAGTTTTTTGGGATACAAAGGCGAGGCCAACAGGGTTTTTGCAGAGGCGGCCGCTGTGTTTTGCGCTTTGAAAGACCGAAAATTTGACATAAGTCTTACGGGCGACAACCGCGCTATTGGTCAAGCAATTAATCTTAACAACCCCTTAGAAAATAAAACAGCCACTTTAACCGAGGCGGCGCTGCTTTATGCCAGCGTTTTGGAAAAAATCGGCCTTAATCCAATTTTGGCGGTGTTTGAGCGGTATGTTTTGGTCGGGGCGTGGCTAAACGAGGACACTTTCGCCGATTGCGTCAATGACGACTTGACCGAGTTGTCCAAAAAATCGGCTTTGGGCGAGCTGTTTTTGGTTGACCCCAAATTTTTGGATAATCAAGACTTTTTTGATTTTGACAGCGCTACGGATTGGTCAAAAGAGCCTTTTGCCAATGAGCACGAGTTTTTATATTTTATAGACATCAAGCGTTGCCGTCTGAGCCATATCTATCCTATGCCCAAAAGGGTTTGGCAAGACGGATGGCGGATAGAATACAAGGATCAAAAACAAAGCGACCCAAAACCCAAAAAGATAAAGATTTTTTCGGCGCAAGAGGCGGACGAGCCTTTGTCCAAACAAAAATATTGGGAACGAAAGCTTCTGGACTTAACGCTAAAAAATTCTCTGCTTAACTTTAAGATTACCAAAAATGTATTGCCTGTTTTGGCGGATTCGCCCAATAATTTGGCGATGCATTTTTGCAACGGCGTTGAGTATGAAATCCTGCCCATAATGAAAGAGGCGCAAGACTTGGCGGTTAATCTTGATATTTCGCAAGGCGCGAGAATTTCGTCAATTTATTCAAAACTTCTTAACAAAGAACTATCCAAAGCAAAATTGCGCTCGGCTTTGGACGAGAGCCGCCTCAAGACCGCGATAACCAATATATATAGAAAATACAAATATAACATAGAAGAAAAGGGCGTATGCGCGCTGTATTTGGCAGTGGGTTTATTAAAATGGTATGAAAGCGAAAATTCGGAACGTCCTTTATACGCGCCTTTGATTTTGATACCTTTGGACTTGATAAGAAAAAGCGCCAAAAGGTATATCCTAAAAGCGCGCGATGACGAATCGCATTTTAACATAACGCTTTTGGAAATGCTAAGGCAACAATATTCTTTGGAGGCGGGCGGGCTTGACCCCTTGCCCAAAAATTCTGACAACTCTATTGATGTCTTGAGCGTTTTTAATATTGTCAGAAAACTGGTAATGCGCCAGCACGGCTGGGATATCATAGAAGAAAGTTATATTTCCAACTTTTCTTTTTCGGGCATTGTTATGTGGCACGATATTCGAAACCGTCTGGGCGCCTTCCAAAAAACGCCCATAGTAAAAGCGCTGATAAGCGGAATACCGTTTAATAAGACATCGCTGGAAGTCAGCGACATTGACGAGCGCTGGCTAAAAGAGCAGATTATCCTGCCCATTGAAGCGGACAGTTCGCAACTAGAAGCCGTATATTACGCCAATAAAGATATGAGTTTTGTTTTGCACGGTCCGCCCGGCACGGGCAAATCCCAAACAATAACCAACATTATCGCCAACGCGTTGTCAAAAGGCAAAAGGGTATTGTTTGTCGCCGAAAAGATGGCGGCGCTGTCCGTTGTCAAAAAGAGATTGGAAGAAATAGGCATAGGCGATTTTTGTCTTGAGCTTCATTCAGACAAAACTAGCAAAAAAGAAGTTTTGGACAATTTAAGAAAGACCAGCGAGATAGTCAAGGTCTATGAGCCCGAGGACTTCAAAAGCCTCCAAAAAAGATTAGAAAAAAACCGTCAGGCTTTGGCTGTGTATATGCATAAGCTGCACCGTCCTCAAAAATATGGTTTTTCGCTGTTTGAGGCGATTGACGAGTATATAAGCTATGACTTTTTGGATCAGTTTGAGCTTGACCAAGATGTAGTCATTAATTTTGATAAGGACAAGATAGAATTTTTAGAAAACAAACTCTACGAGCTAAAGGCATTAGGTCAGGATATGGGGCATCCCAACGGCTCGGATTTAGAGCATATACGCCAAACCGAATACTCGCTCTCGCTAAAACTAGAAGGCGTGAAAGCTGTCAATCATTTTTTGGCTGCGCTGAGCCAATTGCGAGGTTGTGCCGATATTTTATTACAAGCTGTTAATATTAACGCCATTGATACCTATGAGCAATTTGGTTATTTGATGGAAATTTGCTCATATCTTTGTCAAAAATATCCAGAAACGACCGAATTGGAAAAATTACAAGACGATACTTTGGAAAAGTTAATTAACTTCGCCAAATTAGGCATTAAGACAGAACAAATTAGATCAGCGTTAAGCGCGCGATATAATTTGGACGCCTTTAGACCGATTAACCCAAAACTTATTTTGGACTATAAAAACGCCAAAGGGCTAAAAAAGGCGCTCAAAAAACGCAGGATATTAAAGCAGCTAAAAAGATCCGCCAAAGCGGGCGTAAAATATAAAGATTATTTTTTGGAAGACTTCCAACAAGTTTTTGAGCTTCAGCAAAATCTTAAGTCTTTAAAAAAATCTCAAAATTTTGTGTTTGATACCGTTCCCCGATATAAAGACCAAAATTATCAAGCGGTTTTGCGAACATTGGAAGAGTTTAAGACATATAAAAAATGTCTGTCTTTATCGGTTTTGACCCAAGACGAGTTATCAAAATTAAAATCTATATCTTTGCCGCCAGGCTTAAAACCCGATTATGAAAAATTTAAAGCGGCTAAGTCCGAATTAGACAGATTACTTAAAATAGATTTTGAAAAAATCCAAAACACTCGCGAATGGTGGTTGGATATCTTGTCGCATAGGGCGGCGCTTTGGTCAATGGACAGCCTAAAAGAAAGATGCGCTTACAACCGATTAAGAAAAGAGCTTGTTAATTTGGGTCTTAGAGCCGTTACCGACGCTTATGACAAAGGGCTGGACCACGATATGCTTGTGCCGTCGTTTAGAAAGGCTATGCTAAAAGCGATAATAGAGCATATCGTGGTAAACGATACCGAGTTAAACAAATTTACCGGCAGGCTGTTTGAGGAAAAGATAAGACGGTTTAAGGAATTGGAGCAAAAATACAGGCTGGTTTCAAGGCAGTTGCTTAGCGCCCGCCTTAAAATGAACTTGCCCAATTTTGATATCAAGTCTTCTCAGATGTCCGAGCTAGGCATTTTTCAGCGCGCCGTAAAGGGCTCGGCAAGAAACATAACGCTCAAAAAACTTTTTGAGCAAATTCCCAACATCTTGCCCAAGGTAGCCCCGTGCGTATTGATGAGCCCGGTAACAGTGGCGCAATATATCAACCCACAAGAGCCGTTTGATTTGCTCATATTTGACGAGGCTTCCCAGCTTACCACGGCAAAGGCGGTAGGCTCGCTGTCTAGAGCCAAAACCGCCATAATAGTAGGCGACCCCAAACAGCTTCCGCCCACTACATTTTTTGAGAACATCAATACCAATGAAGAAGACAGCTTGAGCGAAGACCTAGAAAGCGTTTTGGATGACTGTCTCGCGCTTAATATGCCCGAGATTCACCTAAAATGGCATTATCGCAGCAAGGACGAAAGCCTTATAGCGTTTTCTAACCGCTCTTTTTATGACAACAGCCTTAACACTTTTCCCTCGCCTGACGGGCGTCAATCCGCTATTAAGTTTGTCAAAGTCAACGGCGTTTATGACAGGGGAAGAACCAAGCAAAACATAGAAGAAGCGCTGGCGGTAACAGAAGAGGTAATCAAAAGGCTGTCGCACCCCGATCTTAGAAAACAAAGCATAGGGATAGTTACATTCAGCGTTGTTCAGCAAAATTTAATAGACGATATGCTTGCCGAAACATTCCGCCAAAGCCCCCGACTAGAGCAATACGCTATGCAAAGGTCTGAGCCGCTTTTTGTGAAAAATTTGGAAAATGTTCAAGGCGACGAGCGCGATGTTATTTTGTTTTCGGTATGTTACGGTAAAGACTCGCGCGGCAAACTAAGCCTTAATTTTGGTCCGCTTAACCGAGAGGGCGGCTGGCGACGACTTAATGTCGCGGTGTCAAGAGCCAAATATGAAATGGTGGTGTTTTCTAGCATTACTTATGATATGATAAACCCCTCCGCCACTACCGCCCAAGGCGTCAAAGCGTTGAGAGGGTTTTTGGAATACGCACAAAAGGGCGCCCAATCGCTAAGTTACAAAGCAAGCTATCTTAAAATATCCAAGCAAGGCTTAGAAGAGCAGATTGTCAATATACTAAAACAAAGAGGCTATGACGGCGTAATCAATTACGGCACTTCGGGCTATAAGATTAATATCGCCATAAAAGACCCCGATAATCCCGAAAAGTTTATTTTGGGCGTTATGTGCGACAGCGTCGGCTATTCTAAGGTAAAGACGGTCAAAGACCGAGAATTAGCGCCCTTTAATGTCTTGAAAAAGCTAGGCTGGAATATAATGAGGGTTTGGTCGCTGGATTTTTGGGACAGTCCCGAGAAAGTCATAAACAAAATCATAAGAAAGATAGAAAGCCTAAGAAAAGCGGGCGGCAATATAATAGACGACGAGGATGATTTTGATATTATAGATATCCAAGAAGATGAGTTAGAAGAAGCCGTTATTCAAAACACCCTGCAAGCCGAATATAAAGCGGCGGCGGCGCCCAAAAAGATTATCCCAAGCTCGTATTTTTCTACCGAGCTTAACCAGCCGCACCTTATCAATATAACCAAAATGATTATTGACGCCGAATACCCCGTAAGCTATCGCGTGATTTTGAAAAGAGCGCTTGCCTCAAGCGGCATAACCCGCTCGGGCTCTAGGATAGAAGCCCAGATGCGCCATGTTCTAGACCATATCAAATGCGACAGCGAAACAGAAGGCAATAATGTATTTTATTGGAAAAAAGGAGCTAACAAAAAGAAATATAATATTTACCGCGTCAACAGCAAGCGCAATATGGACGACATTAGTATTTATGAAATTATCAACGCTATAAGATATATAGTCCAAAACCAGATAAGCCTCCCCAAAGACGCCCTAGAACAAGAAGTTTTTACGCTTTTTGGCGCCAAAAACACCGAAGAGGGATTAAGGCAAATCAGGCGGGCTATAAGATACGGGCTTGATAACAATATAATAATAAGCGAAAAGGGCAAGATTTTGGCGGGCGAAAAATTAATGGTGTTTGAATAAAAACAGTCGCTTGTTTTGACGAGCAAGCATATTGCGATAGGCAAGGCTTGCCCTATTGAACACAAAGCAATTTTGATTAAAAAATCAAAAAAACGAAAATATCAAAAAGAAAAAAAATCAAAAAAGCGGTCAATTATAGACCGCTTATATTTTATGTATTAGCCGCAAGCCTGATAAGCTCGGATAGCGCTTTTTTAACCGTGCTTGCCGAAAAGCCCTGATTATTATTAGCGTCTTTGCATACCCTGACAGGCGGATAATCGCAAGCGTTGTCTTCTAGGTGTCTTAACAGGTTGCCGTTGGGAACGCCTTTTATGCTGTGCGGGATAGCGCCCACCACAAGCCCCAAATATCTCTTGTCATTTTTTAGGTTGTCAAGTTTTAGATTGGGCAGCTTGGAATAGTCGTCCCTTATCTCAATTTGATTTTCCAAAAAACCGTAGCTTTTGCAAATATGTTTGATGTCCTGTCTGCTAAGATGCCCTTTGCCTGTCGCGCCCAAAAACACCACCTTGCGCATTTTGATTCGTTTTTGCAGATAGTTCATCTTTATCACATGATTTTCAAACCCTACCATTCTAGACAATATCTCTATCCACTCGTCCAGCATGTCCAAATCCATTTTGCCGTCATTGGAATAATAATGATAACACATATCCCTTGCGAGCTTTTTTATATATTCCGATTTTTGTTTGGGTTTGAGTCTTTCAAAATCATTTATTACGATATTGTTTTTTTGTTTGTTTTGGTTAAGTTTTGTTATTATTTCGTCATAACTAAGTCCGCTAGCCTCGCTGATTGTAACAAAACTATTTGCGCAATCACTCATAGCGGAAACCTCCTATGTATTTGATTTTATTATAACACAATAATTTAAGATAAAAATTAGAATCTAATTAAAAAATACTTATATATAACCCTTTTTATTCAGTATTAAAAACTATTTAATAGTGACAAAATAACGATGTTATGTTTTTTTATACCAATCTTTATGCTATAATTTTAATAAATTAACTTAGGAGAAAAAAATGCACGATCTTATAATTATAGGCGGCGGACCCGCCGGGCTTACCGCGGCGCTGTATGCCGCGCGCAGCGGGATTGATACCATAGTCTATGAAAAAGAAGTTTTGGGCGGCAAGATAACGGCCGCCGACCATGTGGAAAATTATCCCGCTTTTGTGGACGGCGTTAACGGCTTTGAGCTGGGCGAGCTTATGGCTAACCAAGCCAAAAAATACGGCGCTAAGATTAGCTTTGAGGAAGTAAACGCCCTTGAGCTAAAAGACAAAATAAAGACCGTTCATCTTTCAAACAAAAAAGTTAAGACGAAAGCCGTTATATTGTCTATGGGCAGCAAAAACAGAAAACTAGGGCTAGAAGGCGAAGATAATTTGGTCGGTAGGGGCGTAAGTTATTGCGCGACCTGCGACGGCAATTTTTTCAAAGGTCAAGATGTCGCCATAGTCGGCGGGGCTAATAGCGCCGTGTCCGAGGCGTTGTATCTATCCAAGATAGCCAAAACAGTCCATATAATTTATAGGCGCGAAAACTTTAGGGCGGAAAAAGTTCATACGGACAGGCTCAAAAACACGCCCAATATCATAAGTCATTTAAATAGCGAAATAATCAAGCTAAACTCTGATGATTTTCTAAAAGGCGTTGTTATAAAAAACAACAAAACCAAAAAAACAAGCGAATTAGCGGTCAATGGGCTGTTTGTGGCGATAGGGCATATACCCAATACCGATTTGGTTGAGGGGCAAGTTACGCTTGACCCCAAAAAATATATAATAACCGATCAAAATATGGCTACTAATCTAGCGGGCGTGTTTGCCGCGGGCGATATACGCTCGGAGACTTTCAGACAAGTGGTTACCGCTTGCGCGGACGGCGCGCGCGCGACAGAAAGCGTTATTGAATATTTAGGTAGATTATAAAAGATATTAATATAACGCTATACAATTAATTATAAAAAAAGTTACTTGATTTTTTTGTTTTTTGTATTTATAATATGTGTGTATGACAAGATCATACATATTTACTAGGCTTGTATTTATTATATTTTTTATGGGGAGATAAAGTTATGAGAATTGCCGTTGTGGTTGACACTTATGACGATATGGGTCAAGGCACTACGATTTCCGCTAGAAGATATGTCGGCGAGTTGAGAAAAAGAGGGCATCATATAAAGGTATTGTCATACAGCACTAATCCTGAGCCCGACAAGATAATGTTTGACCAATATCGCATTCCTTTATTTCAGCATTTAGTTGATAAAAATAGAGTCAATCTGGCAAAACCCGATGTCAAAAAATTTGAGGAAGCTTTTAAGGATGTGGATTTTGTCCATATCTATATTCCGTTGCCTTTTGGCTGGACAGCCGCCAAAGTGGCGCACAGAATGGGCATTCCGGTGTTTACGGCGTTCCATATGCATCCGGGCAATGTTATGTATAATCTAAAATTAGAGCGCGTGCCCTTTTTGGAAAGATTTGGTTTTTGGTTTATTAAGAGAAAGCTTTATCGCTATTCTACCGATATTCATTGTCCTACTCAATTTGTTTATGACACTTTAAAAAAGCATAAATACACCCAAGAGCTACATGTAATCAGCAATGGTTATGACGACAAAAGGTTTTATCCAATGGAAGTAGAAAGACCTGCTCATTGGAAAGATAAGTTTGTCGTTATGTGCGTGGGCAGGCTCTCGGGCGAAAAAAAGCAAGATGTCGTTATGAAAGCGATTGCCCGTAGTCAATACAAAGATAAGATATTGCTTGTGTTGGCGGGCGAAGGACCCAAGAAAAACGCGTATAAAAAGCTGGCAAATAAGCTAAAAATAAACACAGAGTTTACTTTTTATTCTCAAGAGGATTTACCCAAGGCTCTTAACGCCGCGGATATTTATGTGCATTGCGCTCAGGTAGAAGTAGAGTCCATATCGTGTATTGAGGCTTTTGCCACCGGGCTTGTGCCCGTAATAGGCAATTCCAAAAAAAGCGCGACCCATTATTTCGCGCTAGACGAGCGTTCCAAATTTAAAGACGGCGACTATAAGGATTTGTGCCAAAAGATTGATTATTGGATAGAAAATCCTGAAGAGCTGAAAGTTATGTCCAAAAAATACGCCGAGCACGCCAAAAACTATGTATTGGAAAAATCCATAGATAAGATAGAAAAGGTATATCAAAATTTTTTGATAAAACATCAAAACACAAAAAGCCAAAAACAGCAAGAAAAGTCATTGGTTATGGGCGAAAGATTGGTCAAGCCCGTTGAAGAAGAAGATATGATTGAAGAGAATGTTTTGTCATAAAAGGCGCTAGAAAGTTATGAGAAAGTTTGATTTTTCAAAGCCTGATTTTTTATATCCCAAATGGTATTTTAGGCTGTTCTCATTCTTGATGTTTTGGTTTTTTGTGCCGATATTGTTTTTTATAAAAATTTTTGTCTTTAGAGCTAAGATTAGAGGCAAAAAGAATTACAAAAAAGTCAAAAAACAAGGCGCGGTCATTATCGCGAACCATGTCCACGAATACGACGCGCCCATAATCGCCTTGGGAATTTTGCCCCGTCGTATGTGTATTGTCTCGCAAGAAGATAATTTTTATAAGAGATTTTTAGGCGGGCTGATTTATGGCTTGGGCGCGCGGCCTGTTCCCAAAGACCTAAGATATATGAAAGACTTTATCAGCTCCTTTGCTGACTTGGTAAAATCGGGTGAAAAGGTGCTAATCTATCCCGAAGGGCATTTGATAAGACGCTGCCCTAAGTTGCGACGCTTTAAGACAGGCGCTTTTAGGATAGCGCTTGAAGCGGGCGCGCCTATCTTGCCTATGTGCTATACATATAAAGGCAAAAGGCTTACGCTTAATATTTTGCCCCCCATATACGCTCAAGAGGGCGAGGATCACAAGGCTTTGACTCAAAGAGCCTATGACATAATGAATCAATTCTTTAATGAAAAGATGTCTCAAAATCAATATGAGCCTTACCTAGAAGAAGTTGACGAGCCAATGGTTGAAAAACTAGAAGACGAGGCAATGGCGTCCAAACACGCCTAAATAGCGGCGTTTGGAATATAAAAACCAATCTAAGTCCCTTTATACATAAAAGGGGCTTTTATGATATATTGCGTAAAAATAACAAAGAATGGTATAATTATAATATATGAAAAACTATGAACTGTTTGAGCAGATTAAGGCTTATTTTATTGACTTTGACAGAACTTTGGCGGACTCTATTAAGATAGAAAAAAAGGCTTTGACCGCTACCTTAAAAGTTTTGGGCGTTTATCGCGAAGGAATGGAATTTGAGCATAAAAACAGCTTCAAAGAAATGATAAACAATATCAACCAAAAATACGGTTTGAATTTGGATTTTGACACGGTTGATAAGGAGTTTATCAAGCAAGCGTTGCCGCTTTATCAGACCGAATGCGAGCTAAAAGACGGCGCTTATGAGTTTTGGTTGTGGGCTCGCAAAAATAACAAAAAAATCTATGTCATTACGCTCAACGAAAGGCAGTTTGTAAAAGCGGTATTGGATAAATACGGGCTAGAAGCCGACGGCATATACACCCGCCGGGACACGGGCATCCATAAGCGCGACGGCGCTTTGTTTTTATACGCCTTTATGGACGCGGGCTATGAGCCGCGCGAATGCGCCGTTATAGAGGATTATCCTTATTATATAGTCGCTATAAAAGATTCGGGTTGCAAGATTGTGGGAATGTATGACTCCCAATCCGAAGACGAGATTAACCTTTTGTATGATATTTCGGATCTCTTTATCAAGGATTTTCGTGAGTTGATTTTTTAGATTTTTGATATTTTTTCTTAGTGGCAAGCCCTCCTCTTATATGTCGTTCGGATAGATTAATATCCAAAATTTCTCGGACTTGCTCAAATAATTCGCTATCAATTTCGGGCAGTCTTTCGGTTATGTCTTTGTGAACGGTGGATTTGCTTATATCAAAAACTTTGGCGGCTTGTCTGACGGTCTGCTTGTTTTCCACAAAATAATATCCCAAATCTAGCGCCCTTTTAATTATATAATCTCTCATATTCCCCCGACCAAAAAAACGGTCAATAAAAATCTATTGTATATAAATTTATTTCGCAAAATACGATATTATGCGTTAAAAACCGCTAAGATTATTTTTCGCTCGAAAAAAAGAAAGACCATTAATACCAAAAGCGATAAAAAAATAATAGACAGAGATATTATCAAATAATTTTTTTTAAATAGTAACCACAAACTCATCCCACAAATCTTGAGTTTTTTTGATATCCTCAAAGGTCTCATACGCGATTTGTTTGGTTTTTTGGGCGCTGAGTCCGCAATCAATATGATGATAAATAAAAAAGTCTATAATAATATCGTCCAAACTAGGTTGATTTTGCTCCAAAATACGCGACCAGCCGTAGTCGTATTTGCGCCTTTGGCGTAGCATCGCCATAAGGGCGGTTTTGTTAAAATTAATCAAAGGATTGACGCAGTTAATATTGTGATTTTTATGTCTTATATAATCCGTTCTATCCATCCCGTTTAAGATTAAAGAGTTGTTTTTTTGCGCCCAATCCAAAACATAGGCGTTTTTTATGTTTTGGGATTTGTCTTGACTGATTAATTGGATATTAAAGCCCGAATTTTTAATAATCAAATCTTGTTCTTGGGGCTCGTCCAAAAGCAATGTAACCAAAGACGGCGAAACCGAATAATTTTGGCGGGTATCCAATAGCAAGGATAACAATAGCCAAAAATGCTCGCCTTGACGCAACGCTACCTTTTTTTTGGTATTGGCAATTAGTTCGTATAAAATTTGAATCAGCCTTTTGTATATCTTTTCAAAATTATCGTCCGTATAAGGCTGTCTTGAGTATTTTCGTTTTCGGACAAAATGCGTATCCTTCTCCAACGGCAACTCTATAAAAGCGTTCTCAAAAGTTTTTCCTGTCAAGAAAAATGTATTATTAGCTAATGTCCTTAAGCCCGCAATCCGTTCTATATCCAATTCGGCGGTAGCGATTGGTTGGTCGACGCTTACGCTTAGTATTTTTCCGCATTCGGCGATGACGCAGCTTTTTTCGGCGTAAGGCGTTTTGTAAATCGCGCCGCTTGCCGATATTATCGCTTTTGGGGGCGATTGGGACAGGTTTTTTATTTGGTCAAAATAATTATCAAATTGCCCTAAGTCAGCCGAAAAGGGATTGAGAATAATATTAGCCGAAGTGTTACAAAAAAAATCCAAATCCTTGCCTATGTTTATAGCGATATTGACGGGCAAGTCCGAATTACAGCGCATTATAGCCCTAGCGCTAAAAGGTATGGAATAATCGCCCAGAGTGATTTGGTCAAAATTTAGCTTATAGTTACTTTTATAAATTACGCACCAAATCTTGCCCATTCCGACTACCGCCACGCAGTTTAGGATTTTTTCTTCCACTCTTAAAGGCAAACCTATCGCGCACAAGACTTGACGGTTTTTGGTATATTGCGCTATCTCCAAAAGCGCCTCTTCGCATTCGGTTATTAGCGCGTTTTGGGCGGCTAGCGGGCTTTGGCTTGCGCCGTATAGGCACATCTCGGGAAATAGAGCTATATCAACGCATTGGGCGTTCAAATCCATTATCATTTTTTTGATGTTTTGCGTATTTTGAAATATGCCGCCGACATAAATTTGGGGCATAGCCGCGGCGACTTTTAGATAACCGTTATTCATATTATTAGTTTTTTAGTTAGTTGATTTTTTATACCCAGAATTTGTCAATATGCCGTATGGCTGATATGTATTTGTTGAGTTTTTTTTTGCATTACTATATAATAAGGCAAAAGATAAAAAATTGTGAAGACGGAAAAGACTATTGTTGGATTTGAAATCTCTTTTAAGCGGAAGCGACATAAGAGGCAATGCCATCGCGCATGACGGCAATGAAGTAGAGCTTACCGACGAGATTATATATTGGATTACAAAAGCGTTCGCTTATTGGCTTTCTGCCAAAACAAAATCCAAAATGGCTATCGCCGTAGGGCACGATTCTAGGGTGTCAGCCGAACGCATAGAAACCCAAGTAATTAAGGCGCTAAAAGAAAGCGGGTGTATTGTCTTGCGATGCGGGCTTTGTTCCACGCCGTCTATGTTTATGATGACCCAGCATGAAAAGGTCCAAGCGCACGGCGCTATAATGATTACGGCCAGCCATCATCCTTATTACAAAAACGGTCTAAAGTTTTTTGACGCCCAAGGCGGATTGGAAAAAGAAGATATAATCGCCATTTTGGATTTGGCGCGGACTCAAAGCGGGCTAAAAGGCCGCGGCAAAGTCATAGAAGACGATTACTTACAATATTATTGCGAATCGCTGATAGAAAAATTTAGAAAAGCCACGGGCGAAACTTATCCTTTGAAAAACCTAAAGATTGTGGTTGACGCCGGCAATGGCGCGGGCGGTTTTTTTGTGGATAGGGTATTAAAGCCTTTGGGCGCCGATACTTCGGGCAGCCAATACCTAGAGCCCGACGGGATGTTTCCCAACCATATTCCCAACCCAGAAGACCCCGAAGCTATGCGGCATATCAGCAAATGCGTATTAGATAATAAAGCCGATTTCGGCATAATATTTGACACTGACGTTGACAGGGCGGCGTGCGTCGCTTCGGACGGGCAGGAGATTAACCGCAATAGGCTGATAGCGCTGATTTCGGCTATTTTGCTTGAAGAACAGCCTGGCGCTACCATAGTGACCGACAGCGTCACAAGCGACGCCCTTACGGACTTTATCGTCAATCGCCAAGGCAATCACCATAGATTCAAACGCGGCTATAAGAATGTAATCAACGAAGCCAAAGAGCTAAACAGAGTGGGCGTTTACGCGCCTTTGGCAATAGAAACTAGCGGGCACGCGGCGTTTTTGGAAAATTATTTTTTGGACGACGGGGCGTATCTTGTCATTAGAATTTTGATTAAGCTGTGCCAGCTAAAAAAACAAAACAAAACGCTGTTGTCATTAATAGAGGACTTAAAAGAGCCCGCGGAGACATTTGAGGTTAGATTGGGCTTTAGACCGATATGCAAAAACTGGAAAAAGTCCGCGCAAGAAATTATGGCGAGATTGGAAAAAGTCTTCGCCCAAAAAATAGGCTTTGGGCTTGCCCAAAGCTATGAAGGCGTTCGAATCAATTTCGCGGACGGCTGGATGCTTATAAGACAGAGCGTCCACGACCCTATCTTGCCTATTAATATAGAAAGCGATAGGCAAGGCGGCGTGTTTTTTGCCGTTAAAAAACTATATAGCGTATTAAAAAAGCGCAAGGAATTGGATTTGAATCCTTTGAAGACATATATATTGGAACAAAAGCTTGCCCAAAAAAACAAAAGGATATAAAAATTTTAGGAGTAAATATATGAATAATATAACTTCCAAAGCGATTAACGCGATAAGAATGCTTTCAGCGGATGCGATCCAAAAAGCCACAAGCGGACACCCCGGCTTGCCTTTGGGCGCCGCGCCTATGGCTTACGAGCTATGGGCTAATCATATGACGCATAACCCCCAAAACCCCAAGTTTTTTAACCGCGACAGGTTTGTTTTGTCAGCTGGGCACGGCTCAATGCTTTTGTATTCGCTGTTGCATTTGTTTGGTTACGGTCTTGATATGGAAGAAATCAAAAATTTCCGTCAGCTAAACTCCAAGACCCCCGGGCATCCCGAATACGGTCACACCATAGGCGTAGAAACCACGACAGGCCCGTTGGGACAAGGCGTTGCAAACGCCGTGGGAATGGCTATTGCTGAGAGTATGCTTGCGGCGCGCTTTAATAAAGACGGTTTTAATATCGTGGACCATTATACCTATGTAATTGCGGGCGACGGCTGTATGATGGAAGGTATCCAATACGAAGCGGCGTCTTTGGCGGGAACTTTGAAGCTGGGCAAACTGATTGTGCTGTATGACAGCAACAATATCTCAATAGAAGGCAATATTGATCTGGCGTTTCACGAGGATGTGGCGGCGCGGCACAAAGCGCAAGGCTGGGATATTCAGTATGTAAAAGACGGCAATAACTTAGAAGAGCTATCCAAGGCAATCAACGCCGCTAAAGCGGTCAAGGACAAACCATCTTTGATAGTGGTCAAAACCCAAATTGGATATGGAAGCCCTTTGGCGGGAACTCACGACTGTCACGGCTCGCCTTTGGGCGAAGAAAACATAAAAAAGACCCGAGAGTTTTTGGGCTGGAACTATGAGCCTTTTGAAATCCCGTCCGAGATTTACGAGCATTACAAAAATTTGGCAAAGCGCGGCATTGACGCCGAAGAGCGCTGGAATAACCTTGTTCAAAAATATAAAGAGCAATACCCGCAAGAGTATAACGAATTTATGGGCATGCTAGAAAACAAAATACCCGAGCTTGAGAAAATTGAGAGCTTATGGGATTTTGCCGATAAACCCGACGCCACCAGAAACTCAAGCGGTATAGTTTTGAACAAATTAGCTGATATTTTGCCCAACCTTATAGGCGGCTCCGCCGATTTGTCGCCATCCACTAAAACCTATCTCAAAAACAAAGGCTCTTATTCGGCTGACAACCGCGCGGGCAGGAATTTGCATTTTGGCGTAAGGGAACACGCTATGGCGGCAATTTGCAACGGAATTTACTTGCACGGCGGCTTTAATGTGTTATGTTCCACATTTTTTGTGTTTTCGGATTATATGAAAAACGCTATAAGATTGTCGGCGCTTATGGACATTCCCGTTATTTATGTTTTGACGCACGACAGCATAGGCGTGGGCGAGGACGGACCTACGCACCAACCCATAGAACACTTGATCGCGCTAAGGGCGATACCCAATCTCAAAGTCTTTCGTCCCGCGGACGGGCGCGAAACTACGGCGGCTTATATTAACGCGTTGTCGGGAACTAGCCCCAGCGCTATAGTTTTGTCCCGTCAAAACCTTCTTCAACTAAATACGGACGGTCGCGACGCACTAAAGGGCGGATATATTTTGTCTGACTGCGATGGCGAATCCGATGTAATCTTAATGGCAAGCGGCTCCGAGGTTGAGGTTATCCTAAAAGCTCAAGAATTGTTAAAAGAACAGGGCATAAAATCCCGAGTTGTTTCTATGCCTTGTATGGAAGTGTTTGATGCGCAAAGCCAAGAATACAAAGAACGCGTATTGCCCGACCATATCCGCGCGAGAGTGGCGGTAGAAGCGGGCTCAAGCTACAGTTGGCACAAGTACACAGGTCTAGACGGCAAAGTTTTGGGCGTAGATAGCTTTGGCGCTTCGGCTCCCGCCAAGCAATTGTTTGAGTTATACGGGCTGACAGCCCAAAACGCGGCAGACGCCGCCAAAGAATTGCTAAAAAAGTAATATAAGGCGATACAAAAAACATCTCTCTTATAATAAAGAGGGATGTTTTTTGTTTATAATTTTTTATTATTATGATATATTCTAGGGGTATCGGCTTATAAATGTTATGTTTTTTAAAAAAACTAAGCAACAACTTTATAACTATCGTTAGGGTGTTATGCTTAGCGACAACAAAAGCCGCATAAAATTTATTAATTTTTTCTATATTTTTATTTTTAAAAAATTTTTATCATTTTTATGATAATTTGTTTTTTTAGATTTAAAATTAGTTATAATTATGCTCATAATTATAAGTTTAGCTTATAATTTATTTAAAAAAATATAATATAAAGTTTTAAAGGTTTTGTTGACATAAAACCATACTAATAATAACATAAAGACATGACAAAATTTCGTTAAAATAAAGAGGACGGGTCTATGGCAAAATACACCAAAGAACAAATCAA
>DUVY01000124.1 GCA_012840805.1 Clostridiales bacterium
ATCAATCAAAATAGGGGAACAAAGGATATTTTTCTAATGTATAGTTTTTTCGCTTTTTTAAACAGGATGAAATATATTCAGCGTTGGAGTTTGATGCGAAGCACCGATGTTGAGAACATCTCGCAGCATAGTCAGCAAGTG
The DNA here is from genome assembly GCA_012840805.1 of Clostridiales bacterium. Classification (GTDB taxonomy): domain Bacteria; phylum Bacillota; class Clostridia; order Christensenellales; family DUVY01; genus DUVY01. Next base: position 142 of record DUVY01000124.1, read on the forward strand.
GCGATGATAGGGCATAGTCTTGCCGTCATTAACAATGTCATTTTTGACGGCGACGCCGATCCCGACCGGGTATGCGCGCTGGCGGTTTTTCACGAGGCGACCGAAGTCATAACGGGCGATTTGCCCACGCCCATAAAATATTTTAATGTTTCGCTCAATTCGGCTTACAAAGAGCTAGAAGAAATGGCGGCGGACAAGCTTTTGGGATGTTTGCCCGAAGAGCTTAGGGATTATTATCAAGATTTGATAAAGCCCGACACATCGTCTTATGAACACAAATTACTCAAAGCCGCCGACAAAATTGCCGCGTTGATAAAATGCATAGACGAGGAAAAATCAGGCAACACCGAGTTTCTAAAAGCCAAAACAAGCATCCAAAAACAAATCGCCAAATTCAACATCCCCGAAGTCAAGTATTTTTTGGACAACTTTTTAGACGCTTTTTATCTCTCCTTAGACGAACTTTCGGAGGAGTAAAGCGCTAAAAAAGCGCGTTCATTAATGTGTTTTTTAGGCGAAGCAACTTTTATAACATCCCCTATAAAGTAAAAATTTTATGGCTGCCTTGACGATAAGAATATTATATATTAATATGAAAGTTTATTTTCTAATGAATTTTCTGAAGAGAAATACAATACACTTCTATTGAAGAAAACACAAAAAAACCCCTTTCAGAATGACCTGAAAGGGGTTTTTTATTTTACGCCATACATATTTTTTTATCCATCAAAGTTTAAACAATATTTTACGCCATTTTAAAAATACTATAACAATATCAACCAAAACTCATAAGGCAAAAGCGGGGGACAAATCCACATCGCCGCCGTTTAGTTCTTTTACAAACAACGCCCTTATATAGCCTTTGGAAAAGTCGGTAGAATGTACATAAAATTCCCTGCCATAATAATATTTTGCCAATCTAAAATATTTGGAATTAGTGTGCAAGGCTATCGCTTTGTAACCTTTTTGGGCGCATTCCTCTATTACTTTGTTAATCAGCCCGCTGCCCACGCCGTGATTATTGACCTGAGGGTCAACCCCAAATCTAAAAATATAAGCCAGCTTATCGGACAAAGACTTAACTCTTATAGCGCCCGCGGGCTTGCCGTCAAGATACGCCGCATAAACATTGTGGTTGATAATGTCATACTTGACATCGTCCACAGTCTCCAATAGCGCGGGAGACACAAACTCTGCGTCCTTGCCCAGAGCATTTTGATAAATTTCAAAAGCCCTTTTGGTAAGCTCATATATCCATTCGGCGTCTTTAGCCTCAGCCGTTTTGATTGTAAGCATATTTTTTAATCCTTCATCAAAAGCGTCATAACGGCTTTTTGAATATGCATTCTATTTTCCGCTTGCTCAAAGACCACGGACGCCGGCGAGTCAATGACATCGGCCGTAACCTCTTCGCCTCTATGGGCGGGCAAACAATGCATAAACACAGCGTCCTTTTTGGCTTTTTGCATAATGCTTTGATTTATTTGGTAGGGCGTAAGCGCCTTTAATTTTTTGTCGTCGTCTTTTTGCCCCATACTGAAAAACACATCGGTATAAACAACATCGGCGTCTATTACGGCTTCTTCCAAGTCGTCCGTAATAGTTACTTTGCCCCATTCTAGCGCGTGTTTTACCACTTCTTCGTTAGGCTCGTAACCCTTAGGCGTGGCGCACACAATCTCAACGCCCGTTTTGGCGCAAGCCAAAATCAAGCTGTTGGCTACATTATTACCGTCGCCCGAATAGACAAGCTTAAGCCCTTTTAGACGCCCATACACCTCATAAACAGTCATAATATCGGCAAGTGCTTGACAAGGATGAAAATCATCCGTAAGCCCGTTGATTACCGCGAAATCGCCATACTTTGCCAATTCCTCCACATCGGATTGTAAAAAAGTTCGGATCATAACCCCGTCAACGCCATAGCGCGAAAGAGTCTTAGCGGTATCGTGTATAGTCTCGCCGCGTCCCAATTGAATATCCGAAGCGGACAAAAACAAAGCGTGCCCGCCAAGCTGCCATATTCCTTGCTCAAAACTAACTCTTGTTCGGGTGCTGGATTTTGAAAAAATCATAGCCAGCGTTTTATTCTTTAAAAGCGGTTTATTAACGCCTTTTTTATAAAGATGTTTAAGTTTTATCCCAAGCGACACTATCTCAAAAATATCCTCGGAAGAATAGTCCATCAAAGTCAGCAAATGCTTGTGATTGATTTTTTCTTTTACGCGATATTGACTTATATCCATCATTTCACCTCTTTTAAGATTCCTTCAAGGCATTCAACCATGCCGTCAATATGATTTTTTTGGATAATAAGCGGCGGGCAAAATCTCACAGAATTAGCGCCGCAGCCAATAATAATATAGCAATTAGCCAGCATCTTGTCTATTATATATTTTACAATATCGCTGTTTAGCTCAAGCCCCAACAACAAGCCTTTGCCCCTTATCTGTTTTACAGCGGGATATTTTTTTAGGCTTTGTAGCTTATCCCAAAAATACTCGCCTGATTGCTTAACATAATCTATCAGCCCGTTTTTCAAACGCTTTATTACCACTAATGCAGCGGCGCAAGCCAAAGGATTGCCTCCAAAAGTGCTGCCGTGGTCGCCCGGGGCGAAAGCTTCGGCGCATTCCCCGCGCGCCAAAACAGCGCCTATGGGCATGCCCGCGCCCAAGCCCTTTGCCAAAGTAATGATATCGGGCGTTATGCCGTAGTGTTCATACCCAAACATTTTGCCCGTGCGTCCCATTCCCGTTTGGACCTCGTCAATAATCAGCAAAATTCCGCTTCGCTTACAAAGCGCTTCAATCTCTTGAATATACTCATAATCAGCGGGGATAATTCCACCCTCGCCCTGAATAACCTCAAGCATTACCGCGCCAACATCGTCATTTATAGCGTCCTTAAAAGCGTTGATGTCGTTAAAGGGGATATGGACAAACTTTTCGGGCAAGGGTTTATACGATTGGGAGTATTTTGGCTGACCCGTCGCGGCGGCGGTGGCTAGCGTTCTGCCGTGAAAAGAATTTTTCGCTGTAATAATAACGGGCTTGTTTTGCCCTTTGTTATAATAATATTTTCTGACAAGCTTAATAGCGCCCTCGTTGGCTTCGGCGCCGCTGTTGCAAAAGAAAACCTTGTCAAAATCCGTATCCTTTAACAGCTCTTTCGCGCACTCGGCTTGAATAGGCGAATAATACAAATTGCTCAAATGAATTATATTTTTTGCCTGTTCTGATATAGCGTTTACTAATTCGGCGTCGTTATGCCCCAAACAGTTTACAGCGATACCCGCGCCAAAATCAATATATTCTTTGCCGTCAATATCATAGAGCTTGCAACCCTGCCCGTGAGTAAAACAGACATCAAAACGGTTAAACACAGGCATATAATATTGCTTATCTATTTGTTTTATTTTTTCAAAACTTTTCATTTTGTCACCATTGTTCCTATGCCTTTATCGGTAAATATCTCCAACAAAATAGGGTGGGGCGTTGTTCCATTAATAATATGGACTTTGGACACACCTTGCTCAATCGCCTTAATACAACTCATAACCTTAGGAATCATTCCGCCGTTTATTTTGCCGTTTGTTATCATTTCTTTTATTTGGTTTACCGAGATAACGCTTATCAATGTGGATGGGTCGTCGGCGTCTTCTCTTATGCCGTCTATGTCAGTCAAAAAGATTAATTTTTCGGCGTTAATCCTAGCGGCTATCTCGGCGGCGACTGTGTCAGCGTTTATATTATAGGCTTGACCTTGATTATCCGCGCCTATGCCGGCGATTACCGGAATAAACTCGTCGTTACACAGCTTTTCCAACAACGAAGTGTTGATATTGATTATTTCGCCGACTTGCCCAAGATCCACGCCGTCGGGCGAGTTGTATTTTTTAACTTCAATCAATTGCGCGTCCTTTCCGCTAAGCCCTATCGCCTTGACGCCCAAAAGATTAATTCGGCTTGTGATATCTTTATTAATCTTGCCGCTCATTACCATTTGGACCACGTCCATTGTTTGCTGGTCGGTAACGCGCAAACCGTTATGAAATTTGGATTCTATATTAAGTTTTTTCAAATAAGCGTTAATCTCAGGTCCGCCGCCGTGAACTAAAATTGGGTTGACGCCCACAATCTTAAGCATAGCGATATCTTCCATAATGGTATTGATAATGCTTTCTTTCAACATAGCGTTGCCGCCGTATTTGATTACCACGGTTTTGCCGCTCAACGCTTTTATATAGGGCAGCGCCTCGCACAAAATATTGGCTCTTTCTATTAATTGAGTCATTATTTCATCGTTTTGGTATAATGTATCGTTATTCATAAAACTTACTCCTTACCCAACCAGTCCGGTAGTTTCGGGCAAACCAAACATAATATTCATATTTTGGACAGCCTGACCCGAAGCGCCTTTTATAAGATTATCTAATACGCTTATGATAATCAGCATATTGTTTTTGCTATCAATCCTAAAGCCGATAAAAATATTATTGGTGTTTGCAACCCATTTGATTTGGGGCAGCTCTTGTATAACCTTAACAAACGGCTCGGATTGATAATATTGAGCGTAAATCGAGTATATATCGTCCATTGTTACCGCCGTGTTCAAAGGCGCGTAAATCGCGCTTAATATTCCCCTTGTTATCGGCAACAGGTGGGGCGTAAAGCATACTGTCACATCGCTTTTGGAGTTAAGGCTCAAAACTTCTTCTATTTCCGAAGTATGCCTGTGCGTCGTTACAGCGTAAGCCTTTAGGCTTTCATTGACTTCGGAAAAAATCAAATCCACATCGGCTTTTTTGCCCGCCCCGCTCGTTCCGCTTTTGGAATCAATAATCAAACTAGAGTTATTGATTATGTTTTCCTTTAACAAAGGATACAAAGGCAGTATAGCGGATGTAGGATAACATCCCGGATTGCCGACAAGGCTTGAATTTTTGATTTGGTCGCGGTATAACTCGGGCAGCCCGTAAACAGCCGACTTTAACAACTCGGGCGCTGGATGTTTTACTTTATAGGTGTTCTCATACAATTCAATGTCTTTGTAACGAAAGTCCGCGGACAAATCAATTACCTTTACGTCGCTTTTATAAAGTTTGGCGCAAATTTCAGCGCTTGAGGCGTGAGGCAGGCAAGAAAATACAACATCCGTCTTGCTTAATTTGTCCATATCTACATCTTCAAAGCTTTGGTCTTTCAAAGCCGTAAGAGAGGGATACGCTTCAGTAATCTTTTTGCCTTTTTGGCTTCGGCTAGTCAAGATTTGCAAGCGGGCGTTTGGATGCCGACTCAAAATTTTCATCAACTCAAAACCCGTATAGCCGTTAGCCCCGATAATTCCAATATTAATCATAATTTATACTCCTAGAATAGCTAGATTATAATATATTATGAATAATTATGCAAGTAATTGCATATATATTTTTTTATTTTTTTATTATAGGCGAAATGTTTTTTGTGCAAAATATATAAACGATAAAGAGATAATTTGTATAGTATTTGTTTTAAATTTGACAAAAAATCAGTTATGATATTATCATAACCTAATAATTTTTTGGAGGAGATTATGGCAAGCGTATCACTAAGACATCTCTACAAGGTATATTCGGGCGGAGTAAAAGCCGTCAGCGATTTTAACCTTGAAATAGAGGATAAAGAATTTATTGTTTTGGTCGGACCTTCGGGTTGCGGCAAATCCACGACTTTGAGAATGATTGCGGGCTTAGAAGAGATAACCGACGGCGAACTTTATATAGACGGTCGTTTGGTTAACGATGTTGAGCCCAAAGACCGTGATATCGCGATGGTTTTCCAAAACTACGCGCTTTATCCTCATATGACAGTTTATGACAATATGGCTTTTGGTCTTAGACTCAGAAAAATGCCTTCGGCTGAAATTGACGCGCGAGTAAAAGAAGCGGCGCGAATTTTGGGAATAACCGAGCTTCTTTCCCGTAAGCCTAAGGCGTTGTCGGGCGGTCAAAGACAGAGAGTCGCGCTCGGACGCGCTATCGTTCGCGAGCCCAAAGTTTTCTTATTGGACGAGCCGTTGTCCAACCTAGACGCCAAGCTTCGCGTTCAAATGAGAACGGAAATAACCAAACTTCACAACAGATTGGCTACGACATTTATCTATGTTACTCACGACCAGACCGAAGCTATGACAATGGGAACTAGAATTGTCGTTATGAAAGACGGTCTTGTTCAACAGGTTGACACGCCTCAAAACTTGTTTGACAGACCTTGCAATATGTTTGTGGCTACCTTTATAGGCACGCCCCAAATGAACTTATTTAACGCTAAACTAGAAAGAAGCGGCAAAAATTTAGTTATCAAGTTTGGCAGCAACACAATAGAGTTGCCCGAATCCAAATCCAAATTTCTTACCGACGAATCCTATATAGGCAAAGATGTTATTCTAGGCGTAAGACCCGAAGACATCCACAACGAAGAAATATTTATAGCGTCTTCGCCCAAGACAGTCATTACTGCCGAAGTCGATGTTGTTGAAAAGCTGGGCAACGAAACAATTATGTATACCAAAGTTGACGGTAAAGAAGACTATACAGTCGCCAGAGTTGACGCGAGAACTCACGCCGAAGCGGGCGATGTAATCAAACTCGCTATTGACGCTAATCATATTCATTTATTTGACCCCGAAACCGAACTAGCGATTTTGGGCGTTCCTCACTATAACTATATACCCGCCAAACTTACCGCCAAGGACGACGCTTTGGTAGTCAAGTTCGGCAACAACGAAATCAACCTAGGCGAAGGCTCAATTAAGATTTTAACCGAACCTTCTCTTTTGGGCGGCGAAATCTTAATTGGCGTTAAGCCCGAAAGCTCGTATATAGCCACGGAAGAAACCGATGACTATGTAATGGAATGTGAAGTGGACTTTGTGGAAGACGCCGACATTTACAAAAATGTCTTCCTAAAAGTTGATGGAAAACGCGGCTTGTTTGCCACAAAAGCGGCAAGCGATGTCGTAACCAGCGGAAAAGACAAAGTCAAACTCGCTATTAAGACTAATGAAATCGTATTGTTTGACCCCGCCACAGGCTCAAGAGTCTCAAGCGTGTTAGGCGTTTCTCAATACAACGAGCTAGAAGGCGAACTCAATGTCGTCGTCAAAGCGCATAAAACTTATACTTTGACCGTGGAAGGCAAAAAGGTTACCTATCCCGAATATGTCAAGATAGACGAAAGCGCGACCAGCGGCAAGGTTGTGGTTAAGATAGACCCCAAAAAAGTGGTTTATACCAAAGCCCAAGTCGCCGCCGCCAAAAATGTATTCAAAGGCATTGTGCGCGCTGTTGACAATACGGGCACAGAGGCTATTGTCCTGTTGCAGCTAGAGGGAAGCCAAAAGCCCTTCTATGCGAGAGTGTCGCCTGACTTTAACGCCCTAGAAGGCTCTAAGATTAAGGTAGGCGTAAAATCCGAAGACTTTGAGTTGTTTGACGAAAACGGCAAAAGCCTAATCGTTAAATAATAATAACCCAAATATTTTTGGATACTAAAGACCGTTTTTTTAAAAAGCGGTCTTTTTTTGTTATTAATTATATGATATAATAAAAATAATGGAGGGTTGAAATATGGGTATTTTTCAAGATTATGATGATTTAGAAACTACCGATATAAATTGCCCAAAGTGCGGCTCGTTTGATGTAACCCAAGCGTCTTTTGGCGACGATATGTATTTGTGCTCAGATTGTGGCTATTTGTTTGGCTCTAAGATCCAAAAAGACGACCAAGACTATTAATAATAAAATATTTAATAAAAAAAACCGTTTTATAAAAAACGGTTTTTAATTTTCTATATGAACTTGCTCAATCTCTTGCTCAATTAAATCCGTGTCCAAAACTTTTTTAGGTTCTCGCTTTTTTTGTTTTAAAGTTGTCAATTTATATAACCCTAACATTATCAAAAAAGGCAATAAAGTCTGGCTCAAAACCACTATAACGGGATACAAATATTCGGTAAATATATCAACGATAATGTAAGTTGGCGCGCCTACCAAGGGCGTATTAATAAACATATAATTAGCGTCAAGGAAGCTGTTAGCTATTATCGCCGCGACCGTCAGCGTCATAAACAATATATTGGAATAAAGTATGTCTTTGAGTTTGGGCTTATAATAATTGTCAAACAATATCAAAATACCGCCATAAATCATTACAGCGTGATAGATCAAAGTATGCGCGCCCAAATAAGTGTAAACGGGGTAATACTTTAAAGCGGGCGAATAAAAAACCCCAAAAAATCCTGCTATCGTGCCCGCCATCAAACATGAATTGCCGATAAGCTTAAGCGTATGGTTTTTGCTAAAAGCGGCAAAAAGCGAAGAATACAAAAACATACTGCAAAAATACAAAGGCAAAATGGTTTTCCAAGTAAAATTACCCGTATAATAAGTGACGATAATTTTGGTTATCTCGGCAATCCAAGCGCTTATACATAATATCTTTAACTGCAAGTTAATACTCTTAGGGAAAAATCGGTTGGTCAAAAAAAGCGCCAAAGGTATTAACAAAAACAACGCTATCAATGATACTATATGCTGGAAAGAAAAATATCCAATTTTTTCAAAGTCAATTTGAAAATTGCCAAGTGACAATTTACCCTCTCCCTTATGCTTATAAGGGTATTTTAATCTTTAAAAGTCGCGATGTCAATAAGAAATTAATGTAAATCAACTATATTTGTATATTTTTGTATATAATAAAAAAGCATATATGATATAATTATGATATATTTTATAACGCGATTAAAAAAATAAGGGACATTTGAGGTTTATGGTAGAGTTAAAAAATATCGCTCAAAGCCTGAAAAAAACTTTAAAATTTGAGGCTTTGACCGCCGTTGTGTTGGGCTCGGGGCTAAACGACATCGCCGACAAATATTTTGAAAAAGACCAAGAAATCGGCTATCACGAAATACCCGATTTTCCCGTTCCCACAGTAAGCGACCACAAAGGAAAACTCATCACAGGCTATTTTGACGATACGCCTTGTATTATTTTGCAAGGCAGGGTTCATTATTACGAGGGCAACACGCCCCAAAAATGCGTTATGCCTATAAGACTAATGCGTTTTTTGGGCGTAAAAAATATTATCCTAACCAACGCCTCGGGCGGAATAACGCTCCCGCCGGGTCAGGTAATGCTTATTGGCGACCATATATTATTTAATGTGCCTTCTCCACTTATTGGCAAAAACGATACCCAATTAGGCTTGCGTTTTCCCGATATGACTTATACATACGACTCCGAATTAAGAGCTAAAGCAAAGCAAGCTGCCAAAAAGCATAATATCAAACTCAAAGAAGGCGTATATTTGCAATGCTCGGGTCCTCAATTTGAGACGCCCGCCGAAATCAAAATGTTCAAAAAAATGGGCGCCGATGTTGTGGGAATGAGCACAGCCATAGAAGCCATAGCGGCAAGACATTGCGATATGAAAGTATTGGGACTTTCTTTTGTGGCTAATTACGCGGCGGGAGTAACCAAACAGATTATCACAGCTGAAGATGTCAACCAAACGGTAGGGCGGATGTCCATAACAGCGGGCGTTTTGCTAAAAGAAATAGTAAAATCAATCTAAAAAATTATGAATATTAGATTATATAACGCTTATATTTTAAATCAAGATTTTGACATAGTGTTTGGAGAAGTCCATATTAGCGACGGCAAGATCGCGCATATAGGCGAACCCAAAACCAATCTAATTTGGGACAGAAACATTGATATGAACAACTCGCTTGTTTTGCATGGGTTTTCCAATTGCCATACGCATTCGCCTATGACTTTACTTAGAAGCTATTCGGACGACCTTGCCTTAGCGGATTGGCTAAACAAGGCGATTTTTCCCATTGAGGCACGTATGACAACGGAAGATTGCTACTATGGGACTTTGCTCGCTATTTTGGAATATTTATCGGGCGGAGTAATAGCCATAGGCGATATGTATTTTCATCAGGATAGCATAATTCAAGCTTGCTTGGATTCTGGCTTCAAAATTGTCGGCATAGGCTCGGCGGCGGATATCAATGGAGATACAGAAAGTCAGCTTGAGGCTTTGGAGCAAAATTACCAAAAATATAACTCATACTCGCCTTTGTGCGCTTACAAATTGGGCTTTCACGCCCAATACACAGCAAGCGACAATCTTATCCAAGGAATCGCCCGATTGGCTCGAAAATACCAAGACCAAGTATGCGCGCATCTATCAGAGACGCGCGAAGAAGTCCAAAGCTGTATTACGCGACATAAAATGACACCGCCGCGATATCTTGTGAAAAACGGCGTATTTGATTTTGGCGGCAGCGCCTATCATTGCGTGCATCTTGATAAAAATGATATTGAGTTACTAAAAGAAAAAAATGTAACTATTGTTACCAATCCATCCAGCAATCTAAAGCTAGCGAGCGGCATCGCCGATATAGTAAACTACGCCAAAAAAGGTCTAAAAATAGCAATAGGCACGGACGGGGCGGCAAGCAATAATTCTTTGGATATGCTAAAAGAAATATACTTGACGGCAGTGCTGTCCAAAGTCAGAAATAACCCAACGGCTTTGACGGCAAAGGATGTTTTGAAAATGGCGATAACCAACGGCGCGCGAGCCTTGGGGATAACGTCGGGCATATTAAAAGAAGGCAATGACGCCGACCTAACGGCGATAAGTTTTGATTTGCCCAATATGCGACCTATTAATAATATTATTAATAATGTTGTATATTCTTCCACATCCAAAAACATAATCTTGACAATGATAAAGGGCAAAATACTATACGAAAAAGGCGAATATAATATAGGCATAAGCGCGGACGAAATATACAAATATTGCGACAAAGCCATAAAAAGATTAATACAACAAGCCAATTAAAAAAATAAAGGCAGACCCCAAAAAAGTCTGCCTTATTTTCGCCCCTTTTTTGTCGCGTTGTATTTGGGCGAATATTATTCTTCTTTTAAAGCCAAGATTTCTTTGCTTATAGGGTCTATCAAAGCCGAAACTATTTTTTTGCCGTCGGCAAAAGCCACATACCAAAAATGGTCCGAAGTCTTACCCAAAGGGTCGCACAATAATTTTACATAGACTTCGGCTTTTAGCGTCTTTTTGTCATACATAGACGCCGTTGCGTCTTTCAAAGAATCAGCGCCTATAAGCAACGCCTCTTCCCAATCAATCATTTCATTGGTCAAGATTGACTCCAATACGACATTTTCCTCAAAATTCCAATCATCCTTTGTAGCGTTAACCGATAACTGAACGCTTTTGACATCAATCTTTTCGCCTATTTCCGCCGCGTAGCTGTTGCCAAACGGATGCATACTAAACGAACCGCTATAATCTTTTTTGCCCGTTTTGAGCAAATAATTATATGTAATCTCAGCCGAAATATTATCGGGGTTCTCGGGTATCATAGTGATTACTGTATATTCTGTCATGCCTTTTGCCGTTCCATCCAACACATACGGGTCTTCTCGTTCGCCGGTTATAATATTGACTGACATATTGTCATTGGAAAACTCGTATATATTGACTCTGACTTCAGAGAGATTATCTTTGATTTGGGGTGGAATTTTGCCGCCGCATCCCATATTAATTAAGCATAAGGCAAATAATATCATAAAGACTGTTATTGCTTTTTTCATTCTAACAACCTCAACATTGGACTCTTTATAATTATATGAAGCAGGGCTATATAATAGAATACGATATTTTTCGCCAAAATTTTTTGCTTTACATAATTTTGTGGTTGTGATAGAATGATAAAAATTTATATTTATAGTATATAATATGGAAGTTAATGTCCGTAGAAATAGGATAACAACCAATAGATTAATTTTGCGTCCGTTTGAAAAAGGCGATGTTCACGCTGTCCACGAATATGCCAGCGATAAAGAGGTCTGCAGGTTTGTGCCCTGGGGACCTAATTCATTTAAAGACACCGAGCAGTTTATCAAGAGAACGATCCGCGCCCGCAAGAGCGCCGATAATGATTATTTAGGCGATTACGCGGTTGTCTTAAAAGAAACAGGACAACTAATAGGCGGTTGCGGTTTGTTTCTTATCAGCAAACAAGACAGGGAATACATGATAGGGTATTGTCTTAGAAGGGACAAATGGGGAATGGGCTTTGCCCAAGAGTTAGCCAAAGCGCTTTGTCACGTCGCTTTTAAGATATTAGACGCTCATCGCGTTGTAGCCACTTGCGATATCCAAAACGCCCCTTCTTACAATGTCATGGAAAAAATCGGCATGAAAAGAGAGGGCGTTTTTCAAAAAAGACGCCTAATCAAAGACGAATGGCGCGACGAGTGTTACTACGCGTTACTCAAAGAAGATTGGCAAACAATGCGATTAGAATAAAGGTTTAATTTTTAAGGAGTTTTTATATATGAAAAAAATACTCAAAGAAGGATTGACATTTGACGATGTATTGCTGATTCCGGCGGCTTCTTCGGTCTTGCCCAAAGATGTTGATACATCGGTTCAGCTCGCCCCAAAAATCAAGCTAAATATTCCGCTGTTGAGCGCGGCGATGGACACGGTTACCGAATACAAATTGGCTATCGCCATGGCGAGAGAAGGCGGAGTCGGCATCATCCATAAAAACCTTGAAATTGATGTTCAAGCCGAGCATGTGGACAAGGTCAAAAGAAGCGAGCACGGAGTAATAACAGACCCGTTTTATCTGCACCCCGACGACTTATTAAGCGACGCTCTCGCTTTGATGGCAAAATACAAAATAAGCGGCGTTCCTATAACCGAAAACAACAGACTTGTCGGAATCTTAACCAATAGGGATTTGAGATTTGAGACCAATTTTGACCAACCGATAAAAAATGTAATGACCAAGGATAATCTTATCACGGCACCCGTGGGCACTACGCTTATGGAAGCTCAAAAGATTTTGGGTCGACACCGCATAGAAAAATTGCCCATAGTGGATGAAAACTTCAATCTAAAAGGGCTTATCACAATCAAAGACATAGAAAAAAATATTCAATATCCCAATTCCGCAAAAGACGCCAACGGAAGACTGCTAGTGGGCGCGGCGATAGGCACAGGCAGCGACACGCTAGACCGCGCCAAAGCGTTGGTGGAAGCCAAAGTGGATATTTTGGCTATTGACACGGCGCACGGGCATTCCGCAAGCGTATTGAAAAAAGTAGAACAACTCAAAAATATGTTCCCCGATATAACATTGATAGCGGGCAATGTCGCCACAGCCGAAGGGACCAAAGATTTGATAGAGCGCGGCGCCGATATTATCAAAGTGGGTATCGGACCGGGCTCAATTTGCACCACAAGAGTGGTTACGGGCGTGGGCGTGCCTCAGCTTACCGCGATAATGGATTGCGCTGAAGAAGCTGACAAATATGGAGTAAGAATTATCGCCGACGGCGGAATCAAATACTCAGGCGACATTACCAAGGCTTTGGGCGCGGGCGCAAGCTCAATAATGGTAGGCAGTCTTTTGGCGGGCACTAAAGAAAGCCCGGGCGAGACCGAGATTTATCAGGGCAGAAGCTTCAAGACATATAGAGGCATGGGCTCTTTGGGCGCTATGGCAAAAGGCTCCAAAGACAGATATTTCCAAGAAAATGCGACCAAGCTAGTCCCCGAGGGAGTGGAAGGCAGAGTGCCATATAGAGGCACATTATCCGAAATCGTGTTTCAATTAGTGGGCGGGCTCCGTTCGGGAATGGGTTATTGCGGCACAAAATCTATTGACGAATTAAGAACTAAGGCGCAGTTTATCAAGATAACAAACGCTACCTTGATAGAAAATCATCCCCACGACATCGCGATCACCAAAGAAGCTCCTAATTATAGCGTTAAGTTTAACGCGTAATAAATTTTTAAACCCAGCAAATCATCTAAAATGCCGATTTTTTAATCGGTGTTTTTTTATAACGATATTGTATATGGTCATATAATTTGATATAATTATACTATATCAAACATTAGGAGAAAGATTATGAGCGACACATCCCAAAAAAAAGGAATTGATGAAAAAGGAACTCAAAAATTTGACACTTTTAGAGAGGCTGTGGAACAAAATCTAATCAACAAAAAAGAAGTTCCCAAAGAAGACAAGCTAAAACAAAATATCGTGGATTCTATTCGCAGTTTCGCCGATCAAGCAAAAACCGAAAAGCTCAAGTCTTTGGCTTTTGAGGCGCAAGCGTCTTTGTTTGTTAACCAGAACACCAAAAGACAAATGCACGCCAAAGTAGATACCAATCAAAAAACCTTATTATACCGTCTTAACGATTCCGTAGCCGTCAATGATAGGCTTATAGATATCTCAACCAATCAATTTTACGAAATAAAATCTATAAAACCTGACAAGAAAACAATCAAAGTCAAGGCAGACGATATCGAATATGATGTTTTGTGCAGAGAAGCGCAATTTGAGCTTACTGACGGCAAGCAAGACCACACGGAAGAAATCAAAGACCTTCTAGACAAACTTAAGACAAGCATCGACAAAGCAAAAGACGGCATAGTAATCAAGCGCAAACCCGAAGCGTTGAGATTGTATGAAATGTTCAAAGAAAAAATTCTAAATAACCAAAAAGACGAAGAACTGTTTAATAAGTTTATAGACGCGCTTAATATGTTGTCGCCGTATTTGCCCGCCGCTGCCCAAAGGATAATTTACTTATTGGACCATTGATTTTTTAAACCCAAAATTGACTATTACTAAATTAACATAATATTTATATAACCGAAATATGACCCAGCGCTTTTTTAAAAACTTAAGGCGCTGGTTTTTTGTGGCGTTTTTTAAAAATGTATTAATCCAAATTGGCGTTAATATATTGTTAATAATGAAAAAATCTTTTTGGCAATCTTTTAGGGTGGGAATGCTGATAGTCGCCACGATAGTAGGCGCGGGTTTCGCCTCAGGCAGAGAACTCATAACATTCTTTGGCAAATTCGGATACGCTTCCATACCCATAGCTGCGCTTTGCGCTGTCTTGCTGTTTCTGTCTTTGGCGCTTTTTATGTCTGCGGGAGCTATAATCCGACCCAACAGTATAGAAGAATTTAACCGCGCGGTTTTTGGCAGATTCGCGCCTGTAATAGATTTTGTGCTGTTGTTTAACTATTTAATAATATTGGCGACTATGTTAGCGGGCAGCGATTCTTTATTTGAGATATCATTGTTTAATAATAATTTGCCCGTCGTAAGTATATTAACCGCGATATTAACTTTTATTATTATCTACAAAGGCTTTGAGACTATGTTAGATGTCAACGCCGTTTTGGTCCCTGTTATTTTATATATGGCGCTGATTATCAGTGTTTTCAGCCTTGCTCATCCCGTGCCATACGAAATGGATTATTCAAGCGACATTGGTATGGTAATTTTTTTCGTCGCCATCTATGTATCTATGAACATTATGCTATCTGTCGGCGTTATAACAACGATTAAATTACCTCTAAAAGAACAAATCAAAGGCGCTACTACGGGCAGTCTGGTCATAGGTTTTTTTATCGCTATCTTGACAGCCGCCATAATGCGCGCGGGGCTTAATGTATATAATTCCCAAATGCCCGTTATGGAAATAGCCGCCCGAATGAATATGTCTTTTGTGGCGGGAATAATTATTTGGGCGGGTATTTTTACCACAATCTTGACAGCTGTCTATACAATTAACTCTTGGACGCAAAGCTTTATCAAAAACAAAGCGCTGTCAATAACTGTTATATTGATTACGGGGCTTATTATTTCAAGATTGGGATTCAAAAATATTGTGGATTCTTTTTATCCTATCAGCGGCGTAATAGGGCTTGTTTATATTTTTTGGGTGCTAATATTTTATATCAAAGCCAAAAAAAGATTAAAAAAAGCGAAAAATCCTAAATGATTCCCCGATGTTTATAATTTAACATAAACAAATTTATTTGAATACTATGTAATTAGTTTAGAAACATAGGAGGAAAATAATGAAAAAACTAATTACATTTTTTGTCTGCGCGCTTATGGCGTTAATCTTGCCGTTATCCATAATAAGTTGCAAAAAGGACGATGGGCTCAAAACTATAAGGTTAGCCGAAGTCACCCACAGTATTTTTTACGCGCCTATGTACGCGGCAATTAATTTGGGCTATTTTAAAGACGAAGGGCTAAAAATAGAACTAACCAATTCGGGCGGCGCTGACAAGGTAATGGTCGCGCTGACTTCCAACTCCGCCGATATCGGATTAATGGGTCCGGAGGCGACAATTTATGTCCATATCCAAGGCACTACGGATTATCCCGTCATTATAGGTCAGTTGACCAAAAGAGACGGCTCGTTTTTGGTAGGCAGAGAGCCCGACCCTGACTTTGCTTGGTCTAAGCTAGAGGGCAAAAGGGTATTAGCAGGACGACCAGGGGGAGTGCCCGCGATGACTTTGGAATATGTCTGCAATCAGCATGGCTTATACGACGGAGACAATATAGACCTTGACACCACGGTCGCGTTTGATATGATGAGACCGGTTTTTGAAGCCGACAAAACCGTGGATTACACCACCTTGTTTGAGCCGCTTGCCAGCGAGATAGAAGCCCAAGGCAAAGGCTATATAGTCGCGAGCGTAGGCGTTGAAAGCGGCGAAGTGCCTTATACGGCGTTTTCCGCCAAAAAGAGTTATATCCAAAAAAATCCCGAAACAGTCAAAAAATTTTTAAGAGCTATAAAAAAGGGCTATGATTATATCAAGGCCTCTTCATTGGACGATGTGGCGAAAGCTTTGGAGCCTTCTTTTACCTCTATAACTTTCCAGACGCTGAAAAATGTTATTGACAACTATCGGAATATAGACGCGTGGGCGGATTCGCTAGTTATGAGCGAGAGCGCCTTTAACAGACTGCAAGACATAATGGAAAACGCGAGTTCCTTGCAAGAACGAGTCAATTTTAGCGACATTGTGGATAATTCTATCGCGGAACAGGTAATGGCGGAAGTTGAGTAATATTATATCCCCTAAAAAAATACCGTCTAAATTATAGACGGTATTTTTATTTTAAGCATTAATTAAGCCATTTTATTTTTAACGGCGAATAAAGTTTTAATACGCCTAATAATTCTGTGTGATACAAATTTACGCTTTTGGTTCCGTCGTTAGCCCGTGTCCAATATCAAACAACAAATTGGGGTTAGGTTTCTTTATATCGTCTACTGTC
>DUVY01000125.1 GCA_012840805.1 Clostridiales bacterium
AACCGTTCCAAAACATATCAAGATTACGAGCGGGAACACCTATGCCGTCTTACAGGGCAAAAAAGGCAATAACAGGAGAGCATTATGGTAAAGCGCGAGCGACAAAAACAAAGAGAAAAAGACCCGTTGGAAAGAATCAAAACTTTTGAGGAAGTCAATTGCCCTTTTGACGATCAGACGGCTATACTTGAGGCGGAAAGATGCTTGCAATGCAAAAACGCGCCCTGTATCAAAGGCTGTCCTGTTAACATCAATATACCCGCCTTTATCAAGCAATTGACCTTTAAAGATCAAAAAGGCGCTATAGATATAATAAAACAAACCAACAACTTGCCCGGCGTGTGCGGCAGAGTATGCCCCCAAGAAGAGCAATGCGAAAAAAATTGCATAAGAAAAAGAGTGGACGGTCAAGCGGTGGCGATAGGCGCGCTTGAGCGCTATACGGCAGATTACGCGTTGGAGCATTTTGACGATACGCCGACCGCGCCAAAAGAAAAGATCGGCAAAGTGGCGGTAATCGGCGCGGGGCCGGCGGGACTTACGGCGGCGGCAGACTTGGCGCTGGGCGGGGCGGATGTCACTATTTTTGAGGCTTTTCACAAAGCGGGCGGCGTGCTGATATACGGCATACCCGAGTTTAGATTGCCCAAAGTCTTAGTCCAAAAAGAGATAGACAAAGTTTTGAACCTAGGCGTCAAGCTAGAGCTTAACACAGTAGTGGGCAAAACCATTACAATGGAAGAAATCTTGCGAGAATACGACGCCGTATTTATAGGCAGCGGAGCGGGATTGCCTAAGTTTATGGGCATAGAGGGCGAAAACCTAAACGGCGTATTTTCCGCCAACGAATACTTAACAAGGGTCAATCTTATGAAAGCCTATGACCCCGATTACGATACGCCTGTTTGGCAGGGCGATAAGGTCGTGGTTTTGGGCGGCGGCAATGTGGCGATGGACGCTGCGAGAACTGCGCTAAGATTGGGCGCCCAAGAAGTATATGTCGTTTATCGCCGTTCCAAAGAAGAAATGCCTTGCCGAGCCGAAGAAGCCGAACACGCCCTAGAAGAAGGCGTGAAGTTTGAGCTTTTGTCCCAGCCTATAAAGATTTTAGGCAAAGACGGCAAAGTTACGGGCATAGAATGTCTAAAATGCCAATTAACCGAGCCCGATGAGACAGGCAGACGGCGCCCTGTGGAGATTGAGGGCACTAATTATATAATAGAATGCGACACGGTGATTGTGGCGATAGGCACGAGTCCCAATCCGTTGCTGACAAACAGCTATCAAGCCTTAAAGACTACCAATAAAGGCACGCTGATTGTAGACGAAAATAGCATGACCGCCGTTCTAAATGTCTATGCGGGCGGCGACGCCGTAACGGGCGCGGCAACGGTTATTTTGGCTATGGGCGCGGGCAAAAAAGCCGCAGAACAAATAATCCAAAAACTAAAAGAAAAAGCCGAGAAAAAAGGATAATTAATAAATAATAATATTATAGGCAAAAACTATGTTTATAGACCAAGCAAAAATAATAATCAAAGCGGGAAACGGAGGGGACGGCAAAGTATCCTTTTTTACCGCGCGCTATGTTCCCGACGGCGGACCCGACGGCGGCGACGGCGGCAAGGGCGGGGATATAGTTTTTGTCGCGGATAAAAACTTAAATACGCTTTTGGATTTCAAATATAATAGGCATTTTCGCGCCGAAAACGGCAAAAACGGCGAAACCAATAATAAAACGGGCAAGAGCGGTCAAGATTTGATAATAAAAGTGCCAATGGGCACGGTTATAAAAAACCAAGAAGGCAAAATTGTCGCCGACCTTGTTTGCGACGGTCAAAAAAAGGTATTGTTAAAAGGCGGGCGGGGCGGCAGAGGCAACGCCAAATTCGCCTCGTCAAGAAGACGGGCGCCCCGTTTTGCCCAAAATGGAGAGATAACCAAGGAATACGCCGTTACATTGGAGTTAAAACTAATCGCCGATGTAGGCATAATAGGCTATCCCAATGTGGGCAAGTCCACCCTTTTGTCAATTATTTCCCAAGCCAAGCCCAAAATCGCCGATTACCCTTTTACCACGTTATCTCCCTCATTGGGCGTGGTCAGATATCAAGATTATTCTTTTGTCGCCGCGGATATCCCCGGCATTATTGAAGGCGCGGCGCAAGGCGCGGGATTGGGACATCAATTTTTAAGGCACATAGAGCGCACGAGATTATTGCTTCATGTCGTGGATATATCCGAGATAGAGGGCAGAAACGCGATTGACGATTATAATATAGTCAATCAAGAACTCAAGGATTTTTTGGACAAATTAGCCGATTTGCCCCAAATAGTAGCATTAAACAAAGCCGATATCTTACAAGACCAATCCAAAGTCGAGCGATTCAAAAAAGCGACCAACCTAGAGGATGTTGTATTGATTTCAGCCGCGACAAGACAGGGCATAGACAGGCTTTTGGCGATAACGGCGGACAAACTCAAAAAACTGCCCGTTCCTGATTTGCAATTTGAGCCCGAGACCGAATTGGAGGATTTGGAAGACAACTCTTTTGAGGTGGAAGCTTTGGAAAAAGGTTATTATTCGGTAAGCGGCAAAATGATAGAAAACCTAGCCCGCAATGTAGTATTGAGCGAGCCCGATTCTTTGGCGTATTTTCAGCGCGCGTTAAAAGAGCTTGGGATTAACCAAGCCCTAAAAGACAAAGGCATCCAAAACGGCGATACCGTATTGATGCTGGACACCGAATTTGAATGGTTTGACTAACTTTACAAAACCTTTTCTTTTTCTTGAACAAATTTATAATCTTTCATAGCTACCAGCGCCATAATCATCATTATAGTCGCGGCTACGCGGTAATAAATATAATACCTTACGAAAAAACTTGAAAACAGTAGCAACAATGAGGCGAAAAAATAGCCTTTAACTCTTTTTCTGGACAACGCGATAGCCGCTAGTTCTTTTAGTTTTATGCTTTTGGGGAATTTATTTATTTTGAGATTAATCTCGGGATACATATTATATTTTTTCATCAGCTCATACGCCGCCTTGTCATCCAAAATAGTGACTTTAATTCCCTCTATGCAAGCGGCTAAGTAATAAGCGTTTGAATTCGCGCCATTGCATAATATCAAGATTTTTTTCGCGTCAAACTCTTTACTGTCTTTTATGGCGTCTATGATATTATGGGGCATAAGCTTTGAGGTTGAAAACCTCAAAAAGACGGCTATAATTTGATTGTCTTTTTTAATAGTAAGGCACGATTTTTGAACGGTTACATCGTGTCGCTCGGACAACAACTTGTCAAAAAACTCTAGATTTTGAGCGGAGGTATTAAGGCACAATTGATTCATTATTTGTTCTTTTTTGGCTTTGTCCGTAGCGGATTCTGCGGGTTTGTTCTTTTTAAAAATTATGTCAAAAATAATTATCAAAATCGCCATAACAATAGCGGTATATAATATGGATAATGGCCAGCTTTTAGCGTAATATTTTATCCATATAAATATTATCAGCGCCGCTAAGCATCTTGCGAATAAATAATCCAAAAATCGAGATATCTTGTAACTCATATATAAATATCCTTCTTTCCTAATTATTGACAATTTTACTAATAATAAACTAAAGACCTTTTCAAAAACATTTAAAGATAGTATAATTAAGGCGTGAGACTTATAATTTTTGGCGGGACATTTGACCCCCCGCATAACGGGCATGTAGAACTTATAAGTTCATTAAATTTTTCAAATGACGATAAGGTAATTATTTTGCCAAATTACATTCCGCCGCACAAAAGCGCCGACGCCTCATCAGAGGACAGGCTAAATATGTGCAAGCTCGCTTTTGCTGATTTGGAAGTTTGCGACTATGAGATAAAAAAGGGTGGGGCAAGCTACACCTATCAAACTTTGCAACATTTTCAAAAAGAGTATTCGTTGGATTGTGACCATTTGATATATATTATCGGCGCGGACAGTATGAGGGATTTAAAAAATTGGGGTCATCCTCATAAGTTAAGCCGCCTTGCCACTTTTTTGGTATTTAGACGCCCTCATTATAACAATGTGGAAAAAGACATAAAAGATTTCAAAGATTTATACGGCGGCAATTTTATTTTATCCGATTTTATTGGACAAGATATTTCCTCTACCGAAATCAGAGTAAGAAATGCCTTTGACCAAGCTGGCGACTATGTCCCCAAAGGCGTTTATGACTATATCAACCAAAAAGGGTTGTACCAAAAGTATCGCGCCATAACTTCCAAATATTCGCGCTTTGGGCTTTCCCAAAAACGCATCAACCATACCTTGTCCGTGACATTAACGGCGCTAAAACTAGGTTATGTTTATCAAGTTGAGTCCGAAAAGATTATATTGGCGGCGCTTTTGCACGATATAGGAAAAAATCTCAGCCTAAAAAAAGCGTATGAACTAGGGCTTAATATCTCTTACAAAACAATAGAACTTCCCGCTGTTTGTAGGCACGCTGATTTTGGATACGAAATAGCCAAAACTTTTTTTGGGATAAAAGACGAAGAAGTCCTAAACGCAATTAAGTATCATACCACGGGCAGACCGGATATGACTTTACTAGAAAAGATAATATTATTATCGGATTATTTTGAGCCGACTCGCCAAACGCCTGGGATTGATAAAATAGCTCAGGTCGCACAAACCGATATAGACAAAGCGGTAGCGATGGCGTTGAAAGATAATTTAAATTACCTAAAACAACAAAATTATGAAATAGCGCCTATTACCATAAGCGCTTATAAATATTATCAAAAGGAGAACGAATTTGGAATCTAAAGATTTAGCGTTGGAGATTTGCCGAATTTTAAACTCCAAAAAAGCTAAAGATATTACCATGATCAATGTTAACTATTTGACCATTATAGCGGATTATTTTGTGATAGCGTCCGCGTCTTCCAATACCGCAGTCAAGGCGTTGGCTCAAGAGTTAGAGAAAAAACTGGAAGAAAAACATAACCGTAGCCCGTTAAGAAGCGAAGGGCTCCCAGAGGGCAGATGGGTGGCGATGGACTACGGCGAGGTGATCGCGCATATTTTTTATGAAGACACCCGTAAATTTTATCAATTGGAAAGGCTGTGGACAGACGGGGAAAATGTGACCATATTTCAAGAATAATTTTTTAGGATTTTAAAAAATGAATTGGGAAATTGATATTATAAAAGCGCTTCAAAATATGTCTAATGCTTTTTTTGACGCGTTATTTTTAAACATAACCAAACTAGGCGAAGAGATAGCCTTTATAGCCGTAATGGTCGTCATCTTATGGTGCTATGACAAAAGATTCGGCTTGCTTATGGGTCTTAATTTTTTGGCGGCGTCTTTTACTGTCAATATTTTGAAAAATGTCATTAAAAGACCTAGACCGTTTTCAAGCGACGCGGTAACTAGCATAGGCGCGCGCACGCACGGGTATTCTTTTCCTAGCGGACACACCCAAAGCGCTACTTCTATTTATACGACTTTGGGCATTCATTTTGGCGTCAGGAAAAAAAGATACTGGTTTTTGGCGCTTATGCTGCTGGTTGTGGTTTTGGTTGGGCTTTCTAGGATTTATCTTGGACAGCATTATTTAACGGATGTGTTAACGGGCTTTTTTATAGGCGCTATTTTTTCTGTTTTGGTCTATATTCTTTTTTCAATACTCAAAGACAAAAAAGAATATTGGGCGCTGATTATTATACCTATAGCGATAATCTTGATGCTGATCTTCAACAGCGAAGAAGCGCACAAAGATTTTTTTGTGGCTGGCGGAGTTTCAATTTCGGTAGCTATTGGCTACTTTTTGGAAAAAAGGTATATAGCGTATAATGTAAGGCAAGAATTATGGTGGGTTCAAATCCTAAAAGTTATTTTCGGCGCGGCGATTGCCCTTTTGATAAAAGAGGGCTTTAAGCCTTTGTTTGAGATTTGGGGCTTTGGATTATATTTAGGCTCGTTTATCAGATATTTTTTGGTAGGCATTTGGTGCAGCTTTGGCGCTATGGCTGTGTTCAAATACGGCATCGGCGCGATTAAAAAATCAATCAACAATAAAAAATATAAGCAAGAACAACCTTAACAACTCAAAAGATAAGGAGAAATAATATACTATGACACAACACAAAGACCAAAAAGATATTTTAGAAATTTTGGATTCCACTTTCCTTCGTCCCGATGTCGTGGACGAGGATATCCAAAAATTATGCGAAGACGCAAAAAAATACGAATTTGCGGCGGTCATTGTCAATCCCTTGCAAATAAAAAAGGCAAAAAAACTCTTGCACGGCTCGCCCGTAAAGGTAGGGACGGTCATTGCTTTTCCTTTGGGCGAAGAATTTACCAGCATAAAAGTCAAACAGATAAAAAAAGCCATAAGAGCGGGCGCGCAAGATTTGGATGTGGTAGCGCCCATATCGCAAATAAAACAGGGCAATTGGGATTATGTCTATAAAGAACTCAAAAAAATTAAAAGAGCCGCTTTTGGCAAAACGGTTAAGATTATTATAGAAACCAATTTGCTGACACAAGAAGAAATATCGCGCGTTGTGGAACTTTGCGTGCGCGCGGGCGTAAGATTTATAAAAACTTGCACGGGATATTTTGGTTCCGCTGATATAGATTCGGTCAAGCTTATCCTAAAAACCATCAAAAGCGTCCAAAAGCGGGAAAGCGTCTTAGGCGTGGACAAAGACCAAAATATCGTGGAAGTCAAGGCCAGCGGCGGCGTTAAGACTTTGGAACAGGCTTACGATTTTTATAATTTGGGCGTAAAAAGGATAGGAACATCATCCGCCGCCCAAATCGCCGAACAAGCGTTAAATAGCTTTCAAGAACAAGAAAAAGCCGAAGAAGAAGCCGTAGATATTTTGGATAAGGATATGAAAGATTTGGCGGAACCAAAGCAAGACGCCGATGTTTTTGAGGGTTTGGAAAAACCCGAAATTGAATAGAAAAAGCCTAAAAATATATATGTAACCATTTGCGTATACGCCGAATATATGATATTATAATAATATTAT
>DUVY01000199.1 GCA_012840805.1 Clostridiales bacterium
GAGGAATATGTCCAAAAATCAGAATATCTTCTCGGGTATTGCAGCGGGCTAATGGAGGTATGCAGAATATTAGTCCAAGATATAAAATAACCCCCTTCCACTTCCACATTTCCGGGGGTTATACAGGGCAACAAGGCCGCTGCAAATACAGTATATCATGTGGCGGCCTCCAAAATCAATAAGGAGGGTTTAACAATGACAAGTAAAAGGATAATGGAAATTATTAAGTCGACATTGACACAACTTGAGGGAAACGCAACAAAATGCCTTGAGCAGAAGGACGCTGAACACGCAAAAATGTACATGGAATATGCCACAGGGGTACGAATGGTGTTAGACAATATAGAATATGCAGAAGATGATAAAAATGATAGGCAGTTCAATGGAGAATGAGGGGGAAACATCATGGCCATGAAAAAGAAAACTTCAATTATGTTATCAGCGAGAGACAAACTCTTATTAGAGCTTCTTGCCAAAAAAGAAAACCGGAGCCAGACAAAAGAATTGGAGTACCTCATCCGGCGACGGGCCGAGGAGCTTGATATAAAAATTAAAGAGCCGTGAGGCTCTTTTTATGCCTATTTTTCGAAATATTTTGTGAAGTTTTTCAACAAAAAGTTTATTTTAGTGCTTGACTAAACACTATGTTGGAGTTATAATATAGTCAAAGCTCAATATTGCGTTGATGTGAGGTGATAATATGGAGACAGAAAGGCATATAGGAAGACGAATAGCAGAAATTAGAAAGCAAAAAGGAATGACGCAGGAATATATAGCTAGCCTTTTTGGGAATACCCCCCAATGGCTTAGCAATATAGAAAGAGAGGTTAGGCCAATATCTGCTGATGAGTTGGCTAAACTTGCTGCTATATTAGGAGTTGAACCAGGAATTTTTTTTGCGACGACCTCACCAAAACCTGCACGGAGTAAGGAGGGGAGGTGATATTTGCAAGGGGGTGATTCAAAGCAAAGGAAGATGACGAATGCGAGGATTACGAAAGGAGGGATGAGGATGCTCAAACTCAATAAGCTGAGGAGGGACAGGCATTTGAACCCAATGCCGATGCCGGTCAACCTAAACGACTGCTTGCTACTGTATCAGATGGGTTATGCGGTCATTATTCACGACGGAAAGGTTGTCGCAGTAGTAAAATAAAACAAAAAAAGAACGGCTTGAAAGCCGCACTAATACCAACTCCATTGTATCACTGATGCAGTGGAGTGTCAAGGAGGATTGGCGTATGAATCTAGATAGATTTTCACAAGGACTTCCCGATCCGCAGAATGCTGAGGTAATGGCATACTGTGAAGGATGCGGAGGCGAAATATACGAAGGCGAAGATGTATATGTTGTTGAGGGAGAGATACTGCATGCCGAGTGGGAATGCTTGGTGCAGTATATAGACCCTGAGGTCAAGACAATAGAAGAAGCGCTGGGGGTGGAATAATGGATGCTATTGTGGAAATCCCACTTACAAGAGGGCTAAAAGCAATAATCGATGCGGAAGATCTTCTAATTGTTAGCAAATATAAATGGTGTGCTAAAAAAAGTGGAGATAGGTTTTACGCGGTGGCCTATGTCAGGGGTGGTGGGCGCAAAGAAAACAAGCAGATTTACCTTCATCGGCTGATAATGAATTACTTTGGGCCTTTGGATATTGACCACATAAATGGAAATCAATTGGATAATCGGAAATGTAATTTGCGCATTGTCACTAGGACCCAAAATAACCTCAACCAAAAAAGGATAAGAGGAAAAACTTCAAGATTTAAGGGTGTCTATTTTGATAAACGTAGAAAACGTTTTGTTGCTGAGGCAAAAATTAATGGGAAAAGGATTTTTCAAAAGTACTTTTTGACCGAAATTGAAGCAGCTAGAGCTTATGATGAAACTGCCAGAAAATACTTTGGTGAATTTGCCTGTGTTAATTTCGGAGGTGAATCCAATGCAAGCACTCAGTTTGGTAAGCACTCTTAATATGACACATGATGAATGGTTAAGATGGAGAAGAACCGGAATAACAGGGAGCGATGCTGCCGCGATCGTCGGCCTTGACCGCTACCGCTCACCCTTTGATGTGTATGCTGACAAGCTAGGACTTAAACAGGAACAGCCGGACAACGAAGCAATGAGGCAGGGCCGGGATTTAGAGGAATACGTTGCATCTAGGTTTTGTGAGCAGACAGGCAAGAAAGTCCGTCGCAGGAATGCGA
>DUVY01000126.1 GCA_012840805.1 Clostridiales bacterium
ATTTTATAATGACGATGCCACCAATAATATACGCCTAAGCCAAAATTTTTGTATGATTTGACAAAATTTTTGAATGAAACCACATAGCCTTGTTCGTTTTTGGGGTCTATTAAAGTCGCCCTAATGGACGCCGTCAATGAAAAGCCAGCCGCAAACGCATATAAAAACGCGCCAATGATGGAATAAATTGATATTATTCCTTTTGAAATAGGAATTGCCAAAAACGCCGCCGCGCTTAATAACGATATTACGCTAAAAACTATTTGGGCGAAACAGTTATATCTAGGCAATAACATAGATATAATCATAGTTATAATTGGAAGAACGCTGGCAATCAATAATATTATGGACGGATCTGAAATTAAAATAAAACTAACACTATCTTTGGATGCATACGGCAAAAAAATCATTAGTATGCCGAAAAGCCCTGAGAAGAAGCCTAAGATATTGGTCAATGCCGGCATCCAATCTAAAAACCATGTCTTTGACAATAAATGGTTTTTAGCTTCTTCTCTAGCTTTAGCGGCTTTTTCTTCTTTTTGTTTTATCTTTTGTTCTTTAATATAAGTCTTTTTATCTATAATCTCAGTCATATCGTATTCACTCTTTTAGCCATTTTTTTATGCTTATTATTTTTGCCAATTCAAAAGTTTTTGAAAAAAATTTATTTTGGACATGGCGAAAAAATATAATTAGAAAAGATGTTATTAATTATTTGGTTTTTTCACAATAATTCAACCGCTTTTTTTACAATGGGCAATCCCGATTTAAATCTTTTAATATATTGATTAAAACCGCGAACATCATCCAAATCTGGTTCCAAAGTTACGCTTTCCACTTTTCCAAAAACTTCGTTTTCCAAATAATTTTCTAGCGATTGATTATCTTTTTTCCTTAGCAAATACATCGCTAAAATTGCCATCCCCCAAGCGCCGCCTTCGTTTGCTGTTTTCATAACCGTAACGGGAGTATTGATTGCCGCGCTTAGATATCTTTGCGCCACTTGCTCGGTTTTAAATAAGCCGCCATGCGCGTAGATTTTATCGATTTTTACTTGCTCATTATCAATCAGCAAGTCAAGACCGATTTTTAGCGTCGCAAATGCGGCATAAAGTTGCGAGCGCATAAAATTAGCCAGTGTAAAATTGCTTTCTGGAGTCCTGACCAATAACGGCCTGCCTTTTTTTATCCCCGTAATATTTTCACTAGAAACATAGTTGTATGCGAGCACGCCGCCGCAATCCGTTTCGCCTTCTAAGGATTTTGAAAACATCTTTTGATAGAGCAATTCCTTGTCTTTGATTTGGGCAATTTCGCCAAACAAATCCATCCACGCGTTAATTTCTGACGAACAATTATTACAATGAGCCATTGCCGACAACTCTCCCGACGGGGTTGTTACAAGGTCAATTTCGGAATATGTCTTGGAAAGCTCCTTTTCTAAAATTATCATGCCAAAGATGGATGTGCCAGCAGAAATATTTCCTGTGCGTGGCTTTACGCTGTTGGTTGATACCATGCCTGTTCCCGCATCGCCTTCGGGCGGGCAAAAAGGAATACCAGGCTGCAGATCGCCTGATGGGTCGATGATTTTGGCGCCCTTTTGGGTAAGTTTTCCCGCCTCTTCTCCCGCAACTAACGCCTTGGGGAATATTTTATTTATTTTAAGCCCGCTTGTTTTTACCGCTTCTAAGCTTTCAAACTGACAAACCATATCTTGATTATAGTTTTTTGTATTTAGGTCTATACGAAACATCCCAGAAGCTTCGCCAATACCTATAACTTTTTCGCCTGTCAGCAAATAATGTATATATCCTTCCAATGCCGTCTGATATGCGATATTTTTTACATGTTGTTCTTTATTTTTTATCGCGTGATACAGATGCGCTATGCTCCATCTTGCGGCAATTTTATAGTTAAATAATGAGGTCAATTCGTCTGCGGCTACTTTTGCGATGTTATTGCGCCAAGTGCGAAAAGGCACAAGTAGATTATCATCTTTGTCCAAAACCAAATATCCATGCATCATGGCGCTTATGCCTATAGAACCAATAACTTTTAGTTTAATGCCGTATTTACGAAATATTGTGTCTTTTATTTCTTGGTAACATTTTTGTAGCCCAATAATAGCGTCGTTTAATGAATATGTCCAAATGCCGTTATCAAGCTTATTTTCCCAAAGAAAATACCCTGTTGCCAGAATGTTATGCTCTTTATCAATTAATACGGCTTTAATTCTTGTAGAACCAAATTCGATTCCTAACGCTGTTTGACCTTCAATTATTTGATTTTTTGATATATCCTTATTTATCTAAATTTAAAAATATCGGCACATAAAAAACAAGCTCATTCTACCCTATGTTTTAAAGATAATATCATAAGTTATTAAGTTTTGTCAAATTTTATTATTTTTGGACATTGAGTCTATTTTAATATTTTGATTTTTAAGTTTTAAAATCTTGTTAATTACCAAATTCTTAACTAGCC
>DUVY01000130.1 GCA_012840805.1 Clostridiales bacterium
CTGTGACTACTGCTGACGGACGTACTGTTCCTGGCCCTGGTGCTTCTGATGCTGTTCGTTCTTTAATTGAGCAAACTATTGGTACTGGTGATAATGCTATCCACTATTTCCCTGGTGATGCAATTGCTACTGGTGTAAATGCTCCTGCCGGAACTTCTTACACTCAATCTGATACAACAGTTTGTAAAGTATTCCCTACGGAAGCTGTACCTTTCATGAGTTCATTCGAAACTGGTACTATGTTCAATAATCCTAGAAGCTTGACTGATACTCACTACTTGACTTGGGGACATAATACTCTCGAACGTATTCTTGAAAAACCTTTCGTTACAATCAAAACTGCTACTTCTTCAGAAGGAGACGACTCAGGAGAAGAAGGCTCAGACGATTAGCCTAGCTGCACGGTTCTAAGGGGTTTACCGACTTAAGCCCCTTTCCAAAAAATAGTTACAAGGAGATAATATAAATGGCTGTCAGACAACGCGTGTGGATATATAGTTCACAACACAACTATAACGATAGACAAAAAATACTTATTGATGAATCAAATTTTAATCAGTATGTAGTATTTAGAGAATCTAACACTCATTGGAATTGTGGAGATTTGGTAAACGCAAATTGTGTATCTACATTGCCTATAGCTGTTGGAAAGAATTTGCCTAACTATCTTTTAATACTTAATCAAGGTGTTATAGAAAGTCGCTGGTTTGTAATGAGTGTAAACTTCATTTCAGGAGAAGTTACAGATACATCTAAATGGTATGTAACTTTATTGCGAGATGTCATAGTTGATTTTAGACACGAAATATCATTATCTACGGCGAGAGTCGATAGAGGTATAATGCCAAGAAACAAATGGACGAATGTACTTGTTCAACCTGAAGGCTTAGCTCTTAACGAAATAAAAATTGGTCAAATTGATATTAAATCTTGGGACGCTGATACCCAATGGCTGACTTTGTTTTACGACATCACAGCTACAGAACAGGATAGAATTATTGATTTTGACTGGAACCAATCTTTCGACCCTGACTATGAAGTTTCGGACGTACAAGACGATTATGATGATAATGGTTTTACACTTAACGATTCTAATACTACTTCAAGTAACACTTATTATAGGCGTTGGAACACTTTCAGAAGACGCTATACATTTAGAGTTCAAGAATTCATATTTGATGTTGTTACAAAAACTTCAGTCTTAACTTATGACTTGGTTGTTAGTCCTGATGGCTTCTTATATTATATTTATTCTGCTTCAGTTAGTAATCCGGAGTTACAACAACAAGCACACTCTATTATAAATAACGCTTTAAGTGGTTTAAACGTTGATGCATTTAGAACTCATTTATCCAATGATTACAATAAAGATTATACAAACAAGTATACCACACTACGTAATAGATACGATGGCAGAATAATAAACCGAGGAGATGATGATAATCCTATACTTTCTAGACTCAGTATAAGCACTAGGTCAACTAATGACTCAATTTCAGATAGTGATACACTAAAGGATTATAATGAGGCTTTAGACTTAATTGTTGGCCTAACGCTTCCTATTACATTTGATGATAAAGGACTAGGTACACGCAAAGAAATAAATTTAGTAACACCTGATAGCACTAATAACAGCTTAGACTTAAGTTCTGAAATATTTGATAGTTCTATGGCTCAAATACAAGTTAAAGGTAAAATTGAATTACCTAATCATGCTAAATTAGACGAATTAAACCTGGGCTGTATTGCAATTCCTTATGGACCTAATTGTAATATAGAGTATGATGGCAAGACATATAATCTAGACGAGACTTCGATAAAGTCAATATTCACTACTGGATGGACGAATGTGGGAACAGCTATTAAAGACATACAGATATTACCTTATTGTCCGTGTGGAGCATTAAACTCATTACGAAATAGTGACTCACAGTCTAATACAATTATTCTCGATGGCATGCAATCTGGCGACTTAATCCCAATGACAGTAGGCAATGCTGATACCCCATTCTATTATGCAGTGGCATGTAGACAAAGTTCTATGGATTATAGATACCCAGTAGATTTATCTAGCTACTTCGGCACTGATTTCAAACTTGACTCTATGACTAAAAAAGTACGAATGGTATCCCATAACCATAAACAAATATTTGAGTTTAATCCAGTAAAAAATCGAGGTATTCAAGCGTTATCATTCTCTTATACTCTTATGCCTTTCAATACAATATTTAGGATAGTACCCGTATTTAATCTAAATAGTTTATACGGTGGCAATTATAAAGACTCTAGAGGACTTATCTGGGAAGGTGGTTTCTCACTATCTCAAGTAACTGATGCTTGGGTCGAATACAAATTACACAATAGTACTTATAGAGCTATGTTTGACAGAGAGATAAAAAACTTAGAGGTATCACAAGATAATTCACGAGCTCAAGAAACACTTAACTATACTACATCTTACCAAAACGCTCAAAGTAACATTCAGGCTCAACAAATGAAAGCAGGTCTTGGTGTAGCCACTGGTTTATTAAGTGCTGGTGTAGGCGCAGCTGCCGGTAATCCATTAGCTATTATGGGTGGTGTAGGAGCTTTAGCTGGTGCTGCTTCTGCTGGAATAGGTATAGGCGCTCAAAAGGATATTGCTGAAAGAAACTTGGAGTCAGCAAAACTTAGTCAAAACATAAGTAATTCCCAAAGAGCTGAAGACTTAGCTTATAAACAAGACATGTTCAATCTTAATATGATGGCTGTTAAGTCTCAACCAGGTTCAGTGGCAGTTAGTACAGATTACTCTAAAGTGAATAATGCGAAAGCTTATTTTGAGATTTATGATTGTACCACTGAAGAAAAACAATTTATCGAAGACTATTTTAGATATAATGGTATGCGCGTAGGACGTTTCGACAATATACTTAATTACTTAGATGACCAAATAAGATATATTAAATTCACTTTATTGTTCGCAAATGGCCTATTGCCTAGTATAAATAATGCAATCAATGCTGAATTATCAGGTGGAATATTCTGCTTAAGAAGTCTATTCGAAGGAGGTAACTAAAATGATTAACGGCATAAACCCAAATGGCGACATAACGCAAGCACAAGCGAAGTTGTCAGTTGGAATAATTCCATCAAACAAGTGGAATGGCAAGAATTACGCACACAAAGTAAATATGCGAGCTAGA
>DUVY01000214.1 GCA_012840805.1 Clostridiales bacterium
CGACTCTGAAGGAGCGGCCGAAGAAATATTTATATATTTAGATGTGATTAAAGACAGAGGCATATTCCTTGACTTTGAGTATTATTCGGATATCCAATACATAACTGCCATTGAGGGAGAATGCGATATAGTTAATAAGTCGGGAAATTATATGCTTAAAATGATATCTGAAGAAGCAGATTATGGACACAGATCTTTTATCTCAATAGATATATCAAGTATAAAATCCGATTTGGTGGGCAAAAAAGTTAAAATAAATTGCAAATTTGACAACGGAGGAGAAAACATATTCATGTTATGTCATATATATTGTGAACATTATGGCGCATTTGTTTTGTTCGCTCCTGGCTCCTTCATTGAAGCGGAAGATTTCGTCGAAGTTACAACAAAAGCAATAGACGATGAATATAATGAGTTATATATATCGTTTCGTTTTGACAACCCCGATACAATAGCCTATATAGATTTTGAAATTGTCGAAGCGTAACACAATTTATAATATTTTTAAAGCAGGCAAGCATTTAAATGGAAGGAGAATTCGCAAACAGGTAAAGTTGCATAAACAGCCGCGCCTCAACCGTCCTGGTTGGTTAGCGCGGTTGAAAAAAACGGCAAAAAGGCTCCTTTTATAAGGGCCTTTTTTGCTATATGCGGATTTTATTGCATGGCGGATAAAATGAGTTTATACACCTAAGAAATGAAAAAACATCCCTAAAACCCATGAAGCAGTTTTATGATAAATTATCAAGAGAGCATAGAGTTCCTTCATAGTGATAAGTAGCGACAAACTAATTCTATTTAGTTTTGAGAATCTATGCTCTCTTTTTTGCCTTTATGTAAAAAATGTTGCGCATTTTTCTCTTGACCCAAGCATTTATTGTAGATCTATTAATATATAAACATATGTCTTCCACAGTTATCAAGGATATAGTTTAATCAAAAATATACCAAACGGTATATGGAAAATTGTTGTACAATCCCCTAAAATAATATGAATAGGGAATTGTTTTTTGCTTAGTCCCAAAAATTTCTTTTTGAAAACTACAACTTAAACGCGTTCCACTCCAAACGACGAAGAACTATCAAGATACATTTAACAACGATTTTCTAAGGAGGATTAGTATGAAAAACAAAAAAGCATTGTTGTTGGTTATGTTGATCTTGGTTGTCTTTTTTTCATCCTGCGCCTCGTCGCCTGTTGATAACTCGTCGCCTGTTTTTAAACTGACTTTTGACGCGAACGGAGGGGAATTTGAGGACGGAAATCAAACATATGTCATTGAGACCGACGGAACAGAAACGGTGGAGCTTCCCGATAATCCCGCAAAGGAGGATTACAAATTTGTCGGCTGGTATCTGGATATGGAATGCACAGAGCCGGCCGATGAGTTGCTCTCAAAGCAAATAACCGATGACGTGACAGTATACGCGAAATGGAGGGAGCTGAAAACATTTACCGTTACGTTTGATACCTTTGGTGAAGGCTATATTGAGCCTATTACTGTAAAAGAAGGCAACCTCATCCCATTACCTGAAGAACCCGTCAAAACAGGCTATACCTTTATCGGCTGGTATTTGGATTGGTGGGGTAGTCGGGAATCCGCTGAAAGCTTATTGAGCGAGCCAATAACTTCCGACATTACCTTATACGCCAACTGGACGGCAAACAAATATAAGGTAACTTTGGACGTATGCGGAGGCGACCCTTTAAACGAAAACCCCGTTGAGGTTATGTATGAAGAGATCTACAATTTCCCTGTTCCCACCCGTGAGGGATATATCTTTATTGGGTGGTTTACAGCTAAGGAAAACGGAACCCAGTATACTGACTGCGAGGGGACGCCGGTCCACAGATGGTATACGACTTACGACACCACTCTCTACGCCGTATGGATGGCTATATGAGGTTATACATATTCAACGGATGGTGTACCGACTCCGACTTTATCGGCACAAGGTTCGAGACCGTCAGCGATGCCCCCGAAGGCACGCTATACGCCAAACGGACAGAGCAGACCGAACAATAGATAGTCAGACTACCCAATTCAGCCCATCAATTCATGGCAAAAAGGCTCTTTTTACAAGGGCCTTTTTGCTTATATGAATATATCTATAGTGAAAAAATCCACAGCCAAGCCGAGACTTAAGTTATTTGCCACACAGGGAATTCTGATAAACTGCTTCCACTGATAAGGGGTAAATCTCTTTATCTAATTTTTTTAAATTAGCAATACTAAAACCTTAAAAGATGCTGTTTAAGAAACCGCA
>DUVY01000173.1 GCA_012840805.1 Clostridiales bacterium
ACAATCGAGATCGTCTTTCCCAGGAGTTGCAAGACACCTTCCGCGAGGTGATGGAAGGGTTCTTTAGGCACGAGAGGTACAGCGGCATCACGTATCTGCGGTCCTTCCTACAGCAACTTATCGACGACATGGAGAAGATTCTCAACGCACAGAAAAAGGACGCCTTGGATGCCTTCAAGCAGGAGATGATCCACAGCAGAGACGCCGTGGAAGAATGTCAAAGAGACTTCTTTTTGGGCGTCACCTTGAACAAACAGCGAGCGGTGAAACGCTATGTCGGCGAATTTGTCGACAATGCGAACCTCTACTACGCCAAAAAGGCTGATGACGCCGCTCGAGAAGAAGCCCTCAAAATCTACAAGCAGTTTATTCATGTGCTGAAGCGGTATCAACAGCGTGTTGACAACCAGCAGTGCGGCGTTCTCACGCGTCTCCAAACCATTCGCCGCAGCTTGGAAAATCATTACGAGGCCAAAGTGGATGTAGCTGTAAACCTTACGGCTACCGACGGCTGGGTACGGACCGTGAATGGTTGGGAGTTGTTCACGAAAGGCGAAACCATCATCAATGAATATAAAGAAAGCATCGATGCGCTTATCACAAGCGAGAGCTTCCAAGGCAGCCGCGACCAGATGGAAGACGAGTTGGCCCGCCGGGTGATGAACGATATTTATACGCAAGAGATCAAAAGTCATTTGCTTGTACCGGCCCAACAGACCAGTCGTTTCGATGAACACAGCGTGCATGTGGAGAAGTCGGAACTGGACGATGCGGAGATAGATGATATCATCGATTTCGCCCGCAACCTGATGCATAACTCCATTAGTCAGAAATCCGTCGTCGACCGCTTGATGCAGCATCCGCAAGGTCCCTCCCTGTTGCAGTCATTACTGGGCAACAACTCCGACTCCGACTACTTCCTCGATTGGAATCCCGGCGGTCTAGCCAAATCGGACATCCATAAAAAGTATAAGGCGCTCTTCTTCAACCAGAGTTCCACCGACGTCAATGCTTTCAAACAGTGGGCAAGAAGGCACGGCATCAGCCTGCCGCCCGACAAAGATATGGAGGACTCGAATCAAATCGTGTTGATGCGAGAGATGGGCGCATTCTCTATGGGAACCATCCGTCCGCTGCAAGAACATGGTCACAACACCTGGGAACGGTTCTACAACCGGGAAGAGCATCAAAGCAGAGGCGACCTAAGAGACTGGCTGTCGTGGAAGGCTAAAGACGAGGAGTCTTTGGAAGCCATTCAGGCACTGTTCCTTTTGGGCATCGCCATCGGCCTCATCGAGTCTCCCCAAGCGAAGCAGTATGTGGTGAAGTTGCAGAAAACACGGCCGTCTGATCCGGATGAGGTGAAGCTTTCCAATGATTTAGAGGAAGTCGCCCGCAAGCTAAAGAGAGCGGAAGCCTATATAGCCAAGCAGATCCGCGACTGGTGGAGCGAGAAGGAATCGCCCGAGGCGTTCATCGACGCCTATGAGAAGTTCGTTAATAACTGCGACAAGATGTTCCTACGCGGTAAACAAGAGCTTCCCCAACGTGACATTGAAATTCTTACGACAAAGTATATTTTCAATCACAGAGCGCTGGAAGAAGCCTATACCGAACGTTACGGCAATCTGGGCAAGTTTGCGCTGGATAAACGCGACGAACGCTACTGGTGTCCGGAATGTCACAAAGATCTTGGACCTAACATCAACTCCCTATTCGCATATAATCCCGCCACGGGCATTCGAGAGCGGAAGTGCCCGTACTGCAGCAAGGTCTTCGATTAACGCACCGGGGGGCCTTGCCCCCCTACAATGACTGGGGTCG
>DUVY01000188.1 GCA_012840805.1 Clostridiales bacterium
ACTTTCAGGTTTGGAAAAAATCGTTTCATCTATTGCTGAGATGAGAAACAATAATAGTGATGCGCATGGTGTTGGAAGTCAAAGAATTAGTATATCTGAGCATCATGCTAGACTTCTTGTAAATTCCGCAATGACTATGGCTGAATTTATACTTTCAGTGGGAAATAATACAAAATAATAAAGAG
Source organism: Clostridiales bacterium (assembly GCA_012840805.1). Lineage (GTDB taxonomy): Bacteria > Bacillota > Clostridia > Christensenellales > DUVY01 > DUVY01. Next base: position 186 of record DUVY01000188.1, read on the forward strand.
ACCAGCCACATCAAGCCATTAAGTTTAAATGTGACTGGTCTTTTACTTTTGCTCCGCTTGAAGCTGTTCATTCAAGTTTTTCTTCAATCCCTAAGTGAACGCTTCTTTTGCCCTCCCTTTTTTATTTTCCTAAGATTAAAGTATTTTACCGCTTGTCGTGCGTAAATTTTTTTCCTAGAAGGGTTGCCTTCAGCTCTGTACATATTGCCTTCTGTTAAATAATAAACTACTGACCCAAACGGTGTATGCGTTGTTTTTTTATAAATTGACACATAAAACCATATTTGCCGACTAACTAATCTTTGGCTAAGTCTAGACAGAATTATTTTGGTTATTTTTAGGGCGGTAATAGCTGTTTTGGTACCGCTCATAAGAGTGCCAATCGTCGATATCGAGATTGCAGAATTTTCTTATTTGGTAGGAGTTAAAACTGTTGGCATTAGCTGCAAAAACAATGGTATTTTTAATATATTTCAATTGATAAAGGTTTTTATTTTTTGTTTGGTTTTAAAATATTTTTATCAACATCAACCACAAAAGATATGATATAATAATTTTATTGAAATCAAAGAGAGTTTTTACCAATGAGCAACATCAAAGTTCAAGAAATCGCAGTTAACGACTATTTGACTATTAGCAAGCTGCCTGATAGTGATTATGTAATTAATCCATATGTAGGATGCACTCACGCTTGTAAATATTGTTACGCATGTTTTATGAAAAGGTTTACAGGGCATACGGAAGAGTGGGGGGCTTTTGTGGATGTTAAAAAATGCGAAAAACCAATAACCCTAAAGAAAATACAAAACAAAAAGGTGTTTTTGAGTTCGGTTACTGATTGCTATAATCATATGGAAGAAAAATATCAGATAACGCGCAAAATTCTAAAACAGCTGGTTAACTCTGATGCTCAAGTTGATATTTCTACCAAAAGCAAATTAATCCTAAGAGATATAGATATTCTAAAGCAAATCAAAAATCTGGTCGTATCAATATCTATTAATACGACGGATGAAAACTTTAGAAAAGATATGGATAACGCAAGCTCAGTTGCTGAACGGATACATACTCTAAAAACTCTTCATAATGAAGGGATAAAAACAGTATGTTTTATTTCGCCGATTTTTCCTAAGATTACAGATTATAAAGAGATAATCGATCAAACAAAAGACGCAGTGGATGAGTATTGGTTTGAAAATTTGAACTTACGAGGAAGTTACAAACAATCAATTTTAAAATATATTAAGAGCAATTATCCGCAATATCTTGAAACCTACGATAAAATCTATAACAAAAAAGATAAAACCTATTGGCAAGAGCTAGCTTTGAATATAAACGACTATTGCGAAAAAAACATAATAAAATTCAAAAACTATTTCTATCACGAAGAGATTAGAAAACCTTAAAATAGGGAAGCATCTTAAGATTTTTTTAAAAAGCTAAATGAAGCATTAATTTTGTTAAATGGTTAATATAATTCTATAATATCTAAAGCACGACCAAAAGATAATGACTTTTATTATATATGTTGAGTATATAGATATATTTATTGACTTAAAAAATTTCTTATGATATATTATCCAAAAAATAAAAACCAAACTGCCACCGGGTAGTGTAATGCATATGCATTCGTTTGCGTGTCGTTAGGTCTTAGAAGATACGCTGTTCGAATGCATTTTTTTTGGAGATTTATGAAGCTAAGAAACCCTTTTAAAGACTTGACCAGATTTGAGCTTGGGCTTTGGCTATTTTCTGTTATAAGCATAAGTATTTTGTTTTTGTTTGCATCCCAAAAAGATTACTTAACATTAATAGCGTCATTAATAGGCGTGACAGCGCTAATTTTTGTTTCCAAAGGCTATGTTTTTGGTCAAATATTAGTAGTGGTGTTTTCGATCTTTTATGGGATAATTTCAATACACTTTAAATATTATGGCGAAATGATCACATATCTAGGTATGAGCACGCCAATAGCTATTTTGACAGCTATCGAATGGCTCAAAAATCCGTACAAAAAAACAGCAGAAGTTACAGTCAACACTATGACCAATCGCCAAATCGTCATTATGCTGACATTAGCTTCAGTTGTTACTTTTGCCTTCTATTTTATTCTAAAAGCGCTCCAAACAACCAATTTGATTATTAGCACGATTTCGGTAGCTACAAGCTTTGTCGCGGCATATCTGACGCTCAAACGCAGTGCATTTTATGCTATTGGTTATGCTCTTAATGATATAGTGCTTATTATCCTTTGGGTTTTGGCTACAATCGTTAATATTTCATATATGCCTATGATTGCTTGTTTTGTAATTTTCTTTATTAATGACTTGTATGGTTTTTATAATTGGCAAAGGATGAAAAAACGCCAAGCTAATGGTATGTAACAATTTATAAAAAACGCTTTAGTAATATTAATTTAAAAAATAATCCAAAACTTTAATTTAACTTTAGTCGTAATATAAAGTTCCCCAAACAGCAATAATAATCATAAAATAGCTTCGGATAATTTATGAACAAAAGAAACTTAATTTTTGTCCTTATGGCTTGTATGAGCATAGTAATGTTAATATTGCCTATGTTTTTGGAAGCATGGACAGCTTCTAAGGGTGGTCAAGTCTTGTATGGATATGGATTGTTTAACAACTTCAACAATATCAAGCCGCTTTTGTTATGGGCAATGGCAAGTTTTATGGGTATTGGACCACTATGGTTAGTATTATAGCTGTTATTGCTCTATTAACAGGTTTGGGTTTTGTGGTGTTAAGCATTTTTCAATTATTAAGAGCACAAAAAAGATTATATAATTTCTGGCGCAGAATTATGTCTTATATATTATTGGGTTCATTTTTTCTAAGTTTAATGTTTGGGCTTGAATTTGTTTTGTCTAATAATATTATTACAATATTTTAAATATCGGTAGTGGCTTTGTTTTCATAAAAGCAAGCATAGGCTTTTATATGTTAATTATAGGCTCACTGCTATCAGGCGTGTTTGGATTTTTTCCACCTTGCGAAAAAGACCCAAAAAATATTTTTCTTAAATAATTATTTTATTCTTCAGGGCAAATCTCGTCAAAAACCCTTTGAAGTTCTCTCGCAAAACACACCAAAATATTTTGACTAAAATTGACGCTATTTTTTTCGATATTGACAAAAACCGCTTAAGTGTTATAATAGTGTAGGAATTTTTTTAATTAAGATACGGTGAAAAATAATGGAACTTTATCATACAAAAGGCACATGCGCTAGACAAATTATCTTTGATGTTCAAGACAACAAGTTGATTGACCTAAAATTCGCGGGCGGTTGCAGCGGCAACCTTCAAGGCATTACAAAATTAGTGTTAGGCAAAAATATAGACGATATTATCAATTCTCTAAAAGGCATAATTTGTCGTAACGGAACATCTTGTCCCGACCAATTATGTCAAGCGTTGATTGAATATAAGGAAAAAAACAATTATATAAAATGATATACGCCTTTTTTTGACAAAGATTGGATTAGATTTTAATTAGAAGCGTTAATTTTTAATTAAAACTTGTCTTTTAATGTTTTTATCTTAGACAACGCGCATACCTTTTTGTTATAATGGGTATGTGTTATTTTTTTGTTAAGGAGCTTTTTTTATGGGAAAAGTGATAGAGATTTTTAATCTCAAAAAATATTACGGCGACCATATGGGAATAGAGGATGTATCCTTTAGCGTTGACCAAGGTCAAATTTTTGGCTTTATCGGTCCAAACGGCGCGGGCAAATCCACCACCATTAGAATACTTATGGGCTTGCTTTTTCCCACGTCGGGAACCGCGCGTATTTTCTCTAAGGATGTTACCAAATTTGACGAGCAGATAAAAAGCAGCGTGGGCTATGTTCCCGCTGAGGCGATATTTTACAAAAACTTTAACGCCTCCCAAATTTTTGAGTATTCGGCGAAGTTAAGAGGCTGTAGCGCGCAAAGAGTTCGAGAGCTCGTAGAGCTGTTTGAGCTTGATGTCAAAAAGAAGGGCAAAGAGCTGTCTTTTGGCAACGCGAAAAAAGTAAGCATTATATTGGCGCTTATGCATAGCCCTGATTTGCTGCTTATGGACGAGCCTACAAGCGGGCTTGACCCGGTAATGCAACAAAGATTTTTTGATCTTATAGAAAAAGAAAGACAGCGCGGCGCTACCGTGTTATTGTCCACCCATATACTTAACGATGTCCAAAAAGTTTGCGACCAAGCCGCTATCATCAAAAAAGGCAAGATTGCGGATGTAATCAACGTAAAAGAGTTGTCCAAAGAAAAAGGCAATCTAGAGCAAACATTTTTGCAGTATTATATATAATAGGGGATGTAAGGCATGGAAAATATAAAAAAATCAAATAAATATATAAACCCGTCGTTAATATCGGGCACTATCAAACAAAGCAAGGTCTTTTTGATTGTATGGACTGTCGTAATATTGGTATTTATTTTGTTAAATTTGGGGACATATTTGATACTGCAAAATATTGACTTAGATGAAGTTCAGCAATTAATATCAAACACTAATATTTTTCAATTTTATGTTTTGGGCTACGACAGCGACACCTTGACATTGGGTTTGGTCTTTAGCTCTATTGTCGCGATGGCGGCTCTTTTGAAAGACGAGAGTAAAAACACGACCGAGTTTTTGTTTTCTCATCCCATTTCCAGAAAAAAGATGTTCCTAACCAAGATGCTTTCGTTCTTGTCAATCTTATTTATTTTCAGCCTTGTGATTATGGGCGCGAGCTTTTTGATGCTTGCGGCGTTTGATAATTTTGACTTTGATTTTAATGTAGGGCAATATTTTGTTCTTCATGGCGGAATGTTTTTGATGAATCTTATTTTTGGTTTATTGATGTATGGCATAGCAAGTATAAAAAAGGGCAAAAATTATTTTGCCATTAGTATTATGACCTGTATCGTTTTATACTTTGTTTCTATGCTAACGCTGTTTTTGACTGCCGCGCTAGCGCCCAAATTTTCTTGGATAACCAATCTAAACCATCTTTTTATCTTTAATATAATGGACACCAGCAAGCTAGTGGCAGGGATTGGCGATATAACTTTTAATTGGCAGCCGATAATAATATGGGCAGTCCCGGCGATAGCTCTAAATGTTTGGGGATACTTCAGATACCAAAAGAAAGACCTAAACTGCGCGTAAAAGCCCAAAAACTTGCTTATAAAAAATTATCCCTTTTGGGTATCGTCTCAAAAGGGATAGAATTGTTTTAGTGTTAGGATTTTTTAATAGTTATTTAAATCTTATTATATCTTATTTTTTTAGGCCGTTGGCTTGATGTTGCATAAGAAAAGGATTTAACCACGCCAATCCAACAAAACAGAATATAATATAGATTAAACTAAAATCGCTTGCGCCTTGTTTGGCAAGTCTTTTGCCCGCCGCATATTGCCAATAAAGCGCATATATAAACAGCGTCAAAAATGTAACCACAATATGCCCAAGCCCGCCAAAGCCTTCCTTAGTCGCTTTTTTGAGTTCGACTTGGAACGCTACATACCAATACAATTGATAAATGCCAACTGTAATAATTGTCATAAAAATCATGAATAAAATAGATCTTTTCTTCATCAAGAAAACCCCCTATAGATTATGTATTGTTATAAAATCCACAAAGAATTTTATAATAATTAATAATAATTATATGTTTTTTTATGTGTAAAATCAATTGTTTTTACGACTTTTTGCCCAAAAATCAAAAAACCTTAAATTGCAACTACAAGTGCAACGGTTTGTATAATAAATTTGTTTTACAGTTCCTTTACCCCGAGGGGTAAAGAGAAAATTTTTCTAATTCTTGAGCGAACACTTGTTCTGCTGATTTGTAGCCAAGCCGCTTTCGAGGGTAGGTGTCAATCCAATTGTTTATACGGTTTAGTGTTTC
>DUVY01000171.1 GCA_012840805.1 Clostridiales bacterium
GATGGAAATGATGAAATTTACGAATATGCTAAAAAGTTAGTTAAGAAAGTAATTGATGAAAATATAAAAAAGATAAATCTATATAATGATTATAGACTATAAAGAAGTCAATAAAAAGAATGTTTTATTTACAAATTGTTAATATAAAATTGGAGGTTGATATATTGCTTGAGATAAACAAAATATATAATATGGATTGTTTAGAAGGAATGAAATACATAGATGATAAAAGTATAGATATGATTTTATGTGATTTGCCTTATGGAACTACTGCTTGTAAATGGGATGTAGTAATACCATTTGAACCGCTTTGGGAACAATATGAAAGAATTATTAAAGACAATGGTGCAATTGTGCTATTCGGTAGCGAACCTTTTTCGAGTTATTTAAGAATGTCGAACATTAAAAATTATAAATATGATTGGATATGGGATAAAGTAAACAGATATACAGGATATTGTAATTGTAAAAATGCTCCATTGAAAAGATATGAAACTATAAGTGTATTTGCAAAACAAAAAACAACATATAACCCTCAGATGACTGTCGGAAAGCCATATAAAAAAACGGGAGATTATTCATCAAAAATATATGGCACTGGAAAAATCAAAAAAACAGGCGAGAACAGCGGAACTCGATACCCTTATAACATTTTGCAGTTTAAGGGGGATGATAAAAAAAATGGCTTTTTACACCCCACACAAAAACCTGTTGAATTATTTGAATACTTGATCAAGACATACACAAACGAAGGCGAATTAGTTTTAGATAATTGTGCTGGTTCTTTCACGACTGCTGTAGCGTGTGATAATACTAATAGAAATTGGATTTGTATTGAAAAGGAAGAAAAATACTGCAATATAGGATTAACGAGGATAAATGACAATCGAGAACGGTTGAGTTTACCCCTTTTAAATAGCATTACTACACAATTGTAGTATAATAGAATTATACAATAGTCGAGGTGATTTAATTGGCGAGGATGATTGATTTAACTAATAAGAAATACGGAAAATTAACAGTGATTAAGCTTACAGGTGAAAGAGGCTCGAGTGGTCAAATATACTGGGAATGTAAATGTGATTGTGGAAATATTCATGTTACGTCTGGTGAATCGCTAAGAAGTGGAAAGTCTAAAAGTTGTGGATGTGCTAGAAAAACACCACCTAACAAGGTGGGAGACAGGGAATATGCTATAAAGAAACAGTTATATAAAACTAATGTAGAGAAAAGAAGTCAGAGATTAGGGTTTGATTATAATATTAGTTTAGAAGATTACATTAAGTTGATTGAACAACCTTGTTTTTATTGCGGAATTAAAGATAGTAATTATGCCACAGATAGATATAACACCAAGAAGAACGGGCGAAAAACAAGTGATACAATCGTATATTACAACGGTATAGATAGAATAGATAGTAGTAAAGGATACGTTAAAGGTAATGTTGTTACTTCTTGCAAATATTGTAATACAGCTAAAAACACCATGACACAACAAGAGTTCAAAGAATGGATTGTGAGGGTTTATGAACATTATTGTAAATAAAACAACAACAGCTATAGCATGTATAAACACAAACAGAAATTACATAGGTTTTGAGATTGAAAAAAGATATTATGAAATTGCAAAAAACAGGATAAATAAGCATATTATAGATAATAATTTGCAGGATAGATATAGCTTGATTACATAATTTTTGAATAAAATCGCAGTTTTAAGAGGAGATGTTCTGATGAAAATAAAATCCTTAAAAAGATTATTTTGCTATCACAAATGGATTCAAGTAGGTAATCCTTACTTATGGGATCATGGTAAAACTAAAAGAGTAGATGTAAGATGCATAAAATGTAACAAGTTGTCAAATGTTGATATATTTGATACACCTAAAAGAAGGTGGGCATAATTATGAAAAATCTAAAAGTTTATTATTTTGAGTTTGATGCTTTATGGATGGGTGGAAATGCTCTTGTTGTTGCAGGTGATGAACTAGATGCTCAATTCTTACTTGAAGATAGATTTAAGGAACAATTTACAGATAAAGAATTAGAAATATGGAAAGTTGAAGAAATAGACATACGCAATGAAGGAGTTAAGTTATTTTATAATGGTGATTATTAGTCTTTAGGTGTAAATAAAAACAAAATTTTAAAAGGAGGAATTTTGCATGAAGAAAACATTATATTATAAAGAATGGACATCACCAGTAGCATGGGCTTCAGATAAAAACCCTGAAAAGGTAAGTGGGTATATTGAATATAGTATGTATTTTGATTTCAAGCAAGGATTAAGATTCTCAATTTCTGTTCCTAATTATTCTTATTGCACTAGAAGTCCTTTTAAGTGCATATTTTTAGCATTAGAACATTCCGATGTAGGTATGGGGAAATATCAGAGACTAAAAGAGAGAACTAGGAA
>DUVY01000001.1 GCA_012840805.1 Clostridiales bacterium
AATTTTATACAAATAACGATATAAATTTTTTTGTAAATGTATTGACAAAATAATTTTATATAACTATAATTGTAGTTGTTCTAATCAAAAAATAGGAGGGGATAATGAGAAAAATAAAAGCTCTTTTTTTAGTCATACTGTTAATCGGGCATTTAGCTGTTTTTGTCAAAAGTCCTGATCAGCCTGTTTATGCCGCGGTAGTGACTTTAAATAGTTGGGATTTAGTCGATAGCGGCAAGCATTTGGATTGGGACGGCAGAACTAATTATATGCCCGAGTTTGAAAGAGCCGTCAAAACATGGAATAATTACAAGCCCGGGGTTATTAGAAAAGATACTATCTGGATAGTAGAGGATGTATTTATTAGCGATTATTACGAGGAAAACGAGACCGCGGCCGTTTGCTTGCCTTCGGGAAAGATAAAGTTTAACCAATACAGAATGGATAGATTTACCAGCGCACAAATTCAAAATTTTTGCGCAAAGATGTTAGGGCACGCTTTGGGGCTTGGATACGCGAATTATCCGTGCGATATTATGTGGAGAGGCAATATAAGTTCTGTAACTAGCTTGTCTGTTAACGACAAAGCGTCTTATGACGCCGCTTATAAAAGATATTAATGAGGGGGTAAAATTCTGATGAATAAAGGATACTGCAATAGGTTTCATTTGGCATGGCGCAAGATATTTATTTTATTGATGACGTTAGCGTTTTTATTATCAAGCATATGCGTTTTTTTGACGCAAGATCGCAAAGCTTACTCGGCAGAATACAACTTGCAATCTTGGTGGCTTGTTGATAGCGGCAAGCATCTGGATTGGGACGGGACTTGTTCGTATATGGACCAATGGTATGAAGGCGTAAGGGTTTGGAACGCGTATAAGCCCGGCGTAATAAGGGTGGATACATTTTGGATAATAGAGGATGTCAAGATTTCGGATTTTTATAATAATAATACTAATGTTGTTGGCGTTTGTAGTAGCAATGGAACAATAAAATTCAACAAATATCATATGGATAAGTTAAATAATAACGGAAAATTAAGTGTCGTTATCCATGAAATAGGACATGCTTTGGGCATTGCCCATAATGATAATTATTACAGTATAATGTATCCGTATTTTACAGGGCACACCAAATTATTTAATTGCGATAAGGCGGCATACGACGCGGCATATAAAAAATATTAACGCTTTAAAAAACAATATCGCGATACGGCGTAAAACAAGGAGAAAAAATGAAAAAGCGCTTTTTTTCATTAACCGTGTTATTAATAACAGCTTTTGTTATTATTGGCGGGTGCGGCAAGCAGCTTTCCAAAGAAGAGATAATAGAATATATAAATAATGACAGCCTTCCCATTGAGGAAGTGCGCGTTTCATACGCCTTTGATGTATCCAAATTGGCTAATAAAGTAGGCGGCTCGGACTATGTTTTTATCGGGGAAGTAAAGGATTATATCAGAACGGAATACGGCTTTTTTGACGAAACGCCCAGAACATTTTATTCTGTCAGGGTGGTAGAAAACATCAAAGGCGAACTGATTCAAGACCAAGATATAGAACTGAGAAAAACAGGCGGCATAGACAAAAAGGGCAAAAAGTTTATTTTATATGATTATGATTATTTGCCTAAGCTTAATAATTATTATATCTTTTCGGTCTTAACTCAATCCAATGGCGGCATAGAGGCAAGCGGAAAAAATTCATCCATTTTAATAAAAGACAAAGAAAATTATCAAGACAGCGAGGAATACAAAAATATAATTGACGCTTACCTAAACCAAAATGAAGACATAATTGATAGAGAAAAAGAGCAATCAAAATACGATAAAAACTACGGCAAGCAATGAAATTTAAAAACGCGAAAATCTATCTAAAAAATATCAAGCGCGATTACGCTATTAATCGCGCTTGAGTAAAAACACAAATAGGGGTAAAAAATGAAAAAGCGCGCATTAGCGTTAACCGCGCTAATTATAACAACCTTTATCATTATTGGCGGTTGCAGCGGACCGCCTATGAGCAAAAAAAAGATTATCGAGCATATAAATAACGATACCCTTCCCGTTGAGTCTGTACTTGTCGCATACGCTTATAATATAAATGATTTGACTATTAAAGTGGGCGAAGCGGACTATGTTTTTGTGGGCGAAGTAAAGGATTATATCAAAACCAAATATAATTATGTGGACGAAACCCCAAGAACATTTTATTCTGTCAGGGTAATTGAAAACATCAAAGGCGAGTTAATTCAAGACCAAGATATAGAAGTCAGAAAAACAGGCGGCATAGACAAAAAAGGCAAGAAAATTCTTGTTTATCAATCCGATTATTTGCCCAAGTTTGATCGCTATTATATCTTTTCAGTATACGCCAATCCAAAAGGCTTTATAACGGCGGTAGGGCCTAATTCAAGTATTTTATTACAAGACAAAGAAAATTACCAAGACAGCGAAGAATATAAGAAGATAATCAAAGCTTATCAAAACCAAAAAGAAATTGACAAAAAACGATATCAATCAAAATACGATAAAAATTATAAAAAATAATAAACCAATGGAAATTTTAAAAGTAGATAATTTAACAAAAATTTATGGCGCTCAAGACGCGAAAGTTATCGCGCTTGACCATGTTTCTTTTTCTGCTAAAAAAGGCGAGTTTTTGGCTATTATGGGTCCGTCGGGCTCGGGTAAATCAACTCTTTTGCATCTTATAGCGGGGCTGGACACGCCCAACGAAGGCAGCGTTTTTTTAAACGGCATTAATATTTTTGCCCTAAAAGGCGACGAGGTAGCCAAGTTTAGACGAAGGCAGATAGGTTTTATTTATCAGTTTTATAATTTGATTCCGATTTTGACAGTAGAGGAAAACATATCTTTGCCCGTTTTGCTTGATAAAAAGAAAGTCAACAAGCAATGGATGGCGAAGTTGCTTGATATGCTGGGCTTGTCCGACCGCAAGTCCCATCTTCCCAATCAGCTCTCGGGCGGACAGCAACAGCGCGTCGCCATAGGCAGAGCGTTGTTTTTTGAGCCTTCAATAGTTTTAGCCGACGAGCCGACGGGCAATTTGGACACGAAAAACAGCGATGATATTATCGCGATTTTGGAAAAGATGAACCAAGAATTAACGCAAACGATATTGCTGGTTACACACGACCCCAAAATCGCGAGCAGAGCGCATAGGATTATTAGGCTTTCGGATGGAAAAATAGTAGAGGATACCGCAAATTGAAAATTTGCTCATTATTGGCGTTACGCTCTTTAATCAAAAACAAGTTAAGAACAACAACTACTTCGGTAGGTATTTTTTTGGCGGTTTTGCTTATGAGCGCGATCGCTGTTTTAGTAACCAGCGTGATATCGTCATTAGCCGCCGCCGAAATCAACGAGCATGGCGACTGGCATTTTTATGTGAGCAAAGCAGCCGATACTCAAATTAATGATGTTTTTAATACAAAAAAGGTCGCAAAATACTGCACAGCAAGCAACCTCGGTATCTCTAATATCGCCAATCCTATTGACAAAGATAAGACATCCATTCAATTAACGGCGGTATCCCCAAGCTTTTTTGAAATGATGCCTGTCAAGTTGATAGAGGGAAAGCTTCCTAAAAGCGAGAATGAAATATTAGTTCCCGCTCATTTGAAAAACGATTATAAATTTAAGGTCGGCGGCTATATCACATTAAACCTTATCAAACAGCCAAAAGAAAAAGACCCAATAGGCGACGGTTTAGTTCAAACCACAAGCTTTTTTGGTTTAGATACTGAGGATATTGGCGATGAAGAGCGCAAAACCTATTTGATTGTAGGCGTTTGCGAAGTCTTAGATATGATGGAAATTACGTATTATTCGTCCTACGCGGTGTTGACTCTTGACATTACGAAAGGTTTTCAAGAAAAAGCTGTTTATTTTAAATTAAAAAACCCAAGGGCTAATTATTATAAAATTACAGATAATTTTTCCATAGATAGCGTAATCCCTAATTTTCATCTTTTGGATGTTTTGGGCATTGGAATGGGCGAAAGCGTTGGAAAGGCGCTAGAAGTAGTGGCGATTTTTTTGATACTGATTATCGCTCTTGCATCTTACGCGCTTATCAACAGCTCGTTTATGATATCGGTTAGCGAAAAAATCAGATATTATGGTTTGTTGTTTTTAACGGGCGCGACCAAAGGGCAGATTATAAAAACCGTTTTATTCGAGGCTTTATTTTTGTCTATAATTATTATCCCTTTGGGGATTGCCTGCGGAATAGGCGTTATGTTTTTATCTTTAAACAGCATAGCCAAAATAATCGTAAGCGCGTCTTATGTGGATTTGATTTTTAGATTAGATGTTAATATTTTTTCTTTATTGATTATCGCGGCGTTTAGCATAATTTTGGCGGTTATATCGTCAATCGGCCCTGCGCTTAAAAGCGCCAAAAAGACAGTAATAAGCGCCATTAGGCAAAGCGACGATATTTATATAAAGAAAAAAAGAAAGCCCAAAAAACCTCGTCATATAAAATATCGTCATATAAAAAGCATTGAAAGCGGCTTGGTATTAAAAAACTTTTCCCGCTTCAGAAAAAAATACCGCTCCATTGCTTTTTGTTTGGTTTTAAGTATGGTTCTTTTTGTTTCAGCGAGCACGCTTTGCGCGTACGCGGATGTTTGGATAAATGAAAGCGCCCAATTTTTGGATTACGACATTATTTGCAACGCCTCTTATGAGGATTTTTTCCAAACTATTGATACCGTTTATTTGCCGATATCCAAGCTAAACGGCATAGACGAGGCGGGTTGGTTCGCGAGTATGGAAGCGGGATTTTTGCCAATAGATTATGAAAAAATATCGGAAAAAGCCGCCAATTATTATCAAGAAAAAAACACCGGCATAGAAATGTTTAATTATATATTTATGGACGACGTTAGATTTAGTGTTTTGGCGGCTCAACTTGACAAAGATTTATCTTTATATACCGATAAAAACAATTTAAGAGTAATTACTTTGGCTGCTTTAGAAATATATCATAAGGACAAAGACAAAATAGAAATGATTCAAATTTTTGAGCAAGAGTCAATTGAGCTTAATTTGCGCTATATGAGTCAAGCCGATTGGGAAGAATATTGGCAAGATTATTTTGAAAGCGACGAGCCAAATTTTGATGAGAATAATTATTTAAATTACGGTCAAAACATATCCGTAGTCGCCGATGTTTATTCTAGGTATTATAATTTGCCGATGGAATTATCCATTCTTAAAGAAGCGGTCGGCGCGCATATGATAATCCCTATCTCAATGCTTGAGGAGTTTTCACAAGACAGACCCCAAACAGTGCGGATGTTTTTTAAGGCAAAAAACCATAAAGATGTTTTTTATAAAATCAAAACCTTAGCGGATGAGAATAATTGGGATGTATATTTTGAGGATGTCGCGATTTATTACGAGTTCCAAAAAAATTTGGTTACAACGGTGGATGTTTTTTCCAGAATTTTTATCTTATTGGTAGCTACTATATTAGCGCTTAATGTGTTTAATACGATTATTTCTAATATGCTTATAAGAAACCGCGAGTTCGCGATTTTGCGTTCCGTGGGGATGTCAAGGCGCAGTTATTACAAGATAATATTTTACGAATGCGCGTTTTATAGCTTGATTTCAATTACCATAGGAGTGGTTTTGTCCGTTTTGGTTTCACTTTTGTTAAAGGACAGTTTTGGTATCCCGATGGCGTTTATTTTGCCCGTTAAGGAAATAATATTCACGGCATTGGCGATAGGGGTTATTTTAACAATATCAACGCTTTTTGCGGCGCGCAAAATTTTATCTAACAATATCATAGAATCAATAAAGACTGAGATAACATAAATAATATAATATTTTATGTTTTTAAAATATTTTTAAACCCAATATAAATAACTGATATTTAAAGCTGTTGAACAAAAGCCGTTTTGTCTTGGCTGTTATAACTCGCCTTTTCGTAAAATTGCAAGGTCGTCTCTTGTTTTGAGCCGGTAAGAAGCATTATTTTTTAACAGTTTTTTGCCTTTGCCAGAGCTTTAGCGTGGTTTAACACGGCGGTAGCGAAACCGCGGTTCCTATAATCCTTATGGGTTATCACATTTTCTATCAGGGCATATGAGCGTTGATTGCGGGTAAGATTGTCCACAATTACAAGAACACACGAAGATACGATTTTTTTGTCATAGCGCCCGACAATATCACGCTGATAGCGGCTTTTTAAAATTCGTTTCTATAGCTTTTTGATTTTGGCGTCAATTACAGGGATACCGTCTATATTAAGATGACAGTATAATTCCAACAATTCTTTCAAATCTTTTTTTCAAGCTTTTTGAATTAACATTTTTTATTATTCGCCTAAGTATTAAATTTTTTTTGGGATAGCTAAAAAGCCGCGCGGCTTAATTTTTATGCTTAAATTATATCATAATATAATTATTATGTTTATATTTTTTTTGTTTTGATTTTAAGTATTTTTAGCGAATGAAGTTTTAAAAAATTATCAAAATCAATGACATTTTCATATATTGGATTAAGCGCGAAATTTTTGCGCTTTAAAATATTTTATAGGCGAATTTATATGCATAATAACAATGATAGAGATTGCTTTATAAAAAAAGAAATTTGTTTTTGCGAAGGTCCTCAAGGTCCAAGAGGATTAAGGGGCGTTTCGGGTCGTCAAGGCCCTCAAGGTCCGCAAGGTTTTCAAGGGCCTACAGGTCCGACCGGTCCTATGGGAATGACAGGCTCAACGGGTCCTACTGGTCCAACGGGACCAATGGGTATAATGGGAATGACGGGGCCAATGGGTCCAACAGGTCCCACAGGGCCAATGGGTCCGACTGGTCCCACAGGGCCAACAGGTCCCACAGGTCCGACAGGTCCGACAGGTCCGACAGGACCCAGCGGTTTAAGCGAAGGCGTTTTCGCGTTGACTTCAGGGTCAAGCGATACCGTTTTGAGCCCGGGCGAAATCTTTGTGTTCAGGACTTTGTCTGTAGATTCCTCGCCTAATGTAACCTACAACAACAAGACAGGGGTATTTAGCTTGCAAGGCGGGCTTTACTATGTCAGTTGGCGGTTAAGTTTGGACCCTAATCGTAAAGACGAATGCATTCAATTTTCTTTGGTCCTTAATGGCGAAATCGCGGCTGTATCCACTATTGTTCGCGCTAGCGGCGAAATTACGGGCATCGCGCTTATTCAAGCGCCTCAAGACAGGGTATCTGATTTGGTATTAAAAAATACATCCTGTCAAGATGTATTTTTGCCCGATGCTATAGGTCAAAGCGCGATAGTAATCCTTAAGCTTGATTAATGAAAAAAGCGGCTAATAAATATAAGATATCTGTTTACGCTATAGCGAAAAATGAGCGAAAATTTGTATCAAGATGGGCGACAAGTACCAAGGACGCTGACGAGATAGTCGTTCTTGATACGGGCTCTTGCGACGAAACCGTTGAGCTTTTGAAAAGCCGCGGCGTCAAAATAATAGAGCAAGTAATAACGCCCTGGCGGTTTGACGCTGCCCGCAATATCGCATTGGACAATGTCAGCTTGGATACTGATATATGTATCAGTCTTGACTTAGACGAGGTTTTAGAGCAAGGCTGGCGACAAAAGCTGGAAAACTCTTGGGGCGCGGGCGTCACAAGAGCAAGATATACTTTTGCCTGTTCCCATGATTCCAAAGGCAATGTTATCAAAACCCACCCCATAGAAAAAATCCATTCCCGCTTTGATTACAAGTGGATAAATCCTGTCCACGAAGTTTTGAAATTTATCGGCAAAAATAAAGAAAACATTATTTCAATTCCCGAATTGGTTGTCCATCATTTTCCTGACTACTCAAAGCCGCGAGAGCAATATTTGCCCCTGTTAGAGCTATCCGCCCAAGAAAATCCCGAAGAGCCCAGTATTAGCTTTTGGCTGGGGCGCGAGTATTATTATAACCAAAGATATGATGACGCCATAAAGGAGCTTAACAGATATCTAAGTTTAAAATCGGCGGTATGGGAAGAAGAGCGCAGCGCCGCGTTGAGATTTTTGTCTAGGTGTTATCTGGAAAAAAAAGACATAGATAACGCCAAAATATATTTATATCAAGCATTGGCGCAATGCCCGTATATAAGAGAGCCTTATCTGGATTTTGCCAAAATAGGATATATGACTAAGGATTGGCCGCTTGCGTATTGGGCGTGTTTTCAAGCGCTTAAAATCACTGACAATACAGGCAGTTATTTGATTGAGGAAGAGGCGTGGGGATACGCTTTTTTTGATTATGGCGCGATAGCGTGTTTTAATCTAGGCTTGATTGACCAAGCTTTAAAATACGCCGAGCAAGCTTATAGCTTAGCGCCCGACGATTTTAGACTTAAAAAAAATCTAAATATAATCCGAAAAAAAACAAAATGAAACCCAAAATCAAAAAGCCTAAATATAAAATAGTCGTTTACGCCATAGCCAAAGACGAAGAGCGATTTGTAGATAGATGGATGGATTGTATGTCTGAGGCCAACGAGGTTGTGGTTTTGGATACAGGGTCTTCGGATAATACAGTAAAAAAGCTAAAAGCCCGCGGCGCCAAAGTTTATCAAAAAGTAATTACCCCTTGGCGTTTTGATACCGCCCGCAACGAGTCGCTAAAACTAGTCCCACAAGACGCCGATATCTGCGTTTGCGCGGACTTAGACGAGGTTTTTAATAAAGGGTGGCGGGCTATATTGGAAAAGACTTGGCAACCTGATGTAAAACAGGCAAGATATTTGTATAATTGGAGTTTGGACGCCCAAGGCAATCCTTTGGTTTGGTTTTATTATTTTAAAATCCACGCGCGGCAAAATTTTGTTTGGCAAAACCCCGTTCACGAATACTTAAAATATACGGGGTCTGAATATAAGGTAGTTTGGATTGACGATATTATACTCAACCATTACCCCGACCCGAATAAATCACGAAGTTGCTATTTGCCTTTGCTGGAGCTAGCCGTCCAAGAAAATCCTCAAGATGACAGATCATGGTATTATCTAGGGCGGGAGTATATGTTTTTGGGGCAATGGGACAAAAGCATCCAAACTCTTCAAAATTATCTCAAACTAAATTCTGATTTTTTGCAAGAGCGTTGCGCAGCGATACGCGATATAGCCAAATGCTATCTTAACAAATCAGACTACCTTAACGCCTATAAATATTATATTATGGCGATAGCGCATTGCCCTTATACGCGCGAAGCTTATGTGGAATTGGCGCTTGCGGCTTATTATAATCAAGATTATCCCACGGTCTTTTTTATGGCGGAGCAAGCCCAAAACATAAAACAACAGTCCAAAACATATATCAATCAAAGCTACGCGTGGGACAGCACGCTACCCGATATCGCGTCCGTGGCGTGCTTTGAATTAAAATTATATGACAAAGCCTATTATTACGCCAATCAGGCGTTTGAGCTAAACCCGCATGACAATCGGATTAAAGAAAATTACGAATTGATTAAGCGGCATCGCGCGCTCAACAATTAAAAAGGTTATCGTATAATACTATGAAATATATGCGCTAAATGCGTATATGTCGATATGACGATTTAACCATATATTGGGGGGAGTGGGCGAAATTATTTTATTAATCAAATATACTACAAATTTTATCAAAAAATTCCATATATTTCCAATTGATTAAAATTAGATTAAAAAAGCCAATCTCAACGGGTATCAATTGAATTTGG
>DUVY01000012.1 GCA_012840805.1 Clostridiales bacterium
AGAGCATTATAACCCGCGATAAAGAAAAACTTATACGACGACTAAAAAGCGCGAAAAGGTCTTTGATGTGAAGAATGATTTTTTGAAGCTGTTAAAAAAAAAGGCGCAAGGCTACAAGGTGGACGAAGTGGTTGAGGAATATGTCAACGACGACCAAGACGGACTCAAGCTTATCAAGCGCAAGGTAACCCAAAAATACATCCCGCCCGACCTTTCGGCGGCAAAGCTCTTGCTGGACCTTGAGCCTAATATAAGCGATATGACCGACCAGGAAATAATGGAAGAGATTAAGCGGCTAAAAGCCCAAATTCAAGAGGAGTTAAAAAATGGAAATAATTAACCAAAAGCAAAAGTCCCGTTGCGAATTAGGAGTGTGCAAAAACCGCGCGGAGTTTGCAATAAGGGCAAAAAGGCTGGGCGCGCGAAACGAAATCCATATCTGTAAAGATTGCCTTAGCGCCCTTAACAAGCAAAGCTCAAAAATACTAAAAAATAAGGCGAACAATGAAAAAACAATCAAAAAGGCGCAAGATGAAAAAACAACAGGGTAATATAACGCTTTCAAAAGATGTTATCTATCTTTTGGGCGACCAGACAATCCAAGAATTGATAGACGAAGTCAAAAAAGACTTTGAGAACAGGCAAAACGTCCGCCGAAAGTTAGAGCTTCAATGGCAACTTAATATGAACTTTGTTTTGGGCAACCAATATTGCGACATAGCCCCAAACGGTCAGATAGAAGACCGAGAAAAGCGGTTTTATTGGCAAGAGCGCCAAGTGTTTAACCATTTAGCGCCCATTTTGGAAACTCGCCTTGCTAAGCTCAACAGAGTCCGTCCCAAAATGAGCGTGATGCCCGCCACCGATACCGACTCGGACATCTATGCCGCCAAACTCTCAACCTTGCTTTTGAACTCGGCCTACCAAAAAAACGAGCTTGACAAGATAATATTTGAGGCGACAGTGTGGAGCGAAACTTGCGGGACGGTGTTTTATAAGCTGGGCTGGGATGCTTCGGGCGGCAGGCAAGTGGGTGATGCGGACGACAAGCCCGTCTTTGAGGGCGATATCAGTATAACCGTCGTTCCGCCTTTTGAGATTTATCCCGATTATTTGACCGCTTGCGAGATAGAAGACTGCCAAAGCCTAATTCACGCGCAGGCGATGACGACAAAAACTATCCAAGAAATTTGGGGCGTGGAAGTCGCGGGCGAACAAGTCAATATCTTTAACAATACCCCGCCCCTAAGCCCGCAAGATATGGCTATTGTCATAGAGCGCTACGAAAAACCCTCTTCCAAATTCCCAGAAGGCAGGCTGATAATAATCGCCCAAGACAAACTATTGCACCTAGGCGAGCTTGAGCTAAGAATAGGCGCGGACTATACATTGTCGTATCCGTTTGTGAAACAGACTTGCACAAAAGCCGCGGGCAGCTTTTTTGGGATAAGCATAATAGAGCGGGCTATTCCTGTGCAGCGCGCCTACAACGCGGTCAAAAACCGCAAGCACGAGTTTTTGAACAGGATAGCTATGGGCGTTTTGGCGGTGGAAGACGGCGCCGTGGATACCGACGAGCTGACCGAAGAAGGCTTGCCGCCGGGCAAAATTGTGGTTTATCGCCAAGGCTCCAACCCGCCCGTGTTTATGGATACGGGAAGGCTTCCCGCCGAACTCAATTACGAGGAAGACCGCCTTATGAACGAGTTTATCAGCATAAGCGGCGTGTCCGAGATAATGCGAAACAGCCAAGTCCCAAGCAGCATATCCTCGGGCGTGGGCTTGCAGCTTTTGATAGAGCAAGACGACACAAGGCTTTCAATGACAGCCGAATTTATAAGAGAGGCGGTCAAGTCCATCGCCAAGATGATACTAAGGCTGTATAAGCAGTTTGTAACGGAAACAAGGCTTTTAAAAGCCGCGGGCGAAAACGGCGAGCTTGAAACTTATTATTGGCGCGACAACGACATCACAAGCGACGATGTGGCGTTTGCCACCGAAAACGAGCTTAACCAAACGCCCGCCAACAAGCGTAACTTTGTCTTTGATTTGCTAAAGACAGGGCTTTTGGCGGACGAGAACGGCAAGATAAGCAACCATATGCGCCATAAGATTTTGGAAATGCTGGGGCTGGGCATTTGGGAGGGCGCCAAGGATATAGAAAGCCTGCATATAAAAAAGGCGAAAAAAGAAAACCAAGCGCTTTTGAGGCAAGAAGTCAACCCAAGCGAGATAGACGACCACGACTTGCATATCCAAGAGCATATCAAGTTTATGCTGTGCGACGAGTTCAAAAAAGCGTCCCAAGAGATTGAAAAAAGATTTTTAACTCATATACGCCAACACAAAGAAATTGCCAAAATAGATAACGAGGAAAATATCCAATGACCAATACCCAATTTGGAAAATTTGAAAGTTTGGAAGAGCTTTTGAAAGCGTATCAAAACCTAGAATCCGCTTATACCAAAAAATGCCAACTAGCCGCAAAGCTAAAAAAACAACTGCAAGAGCTTCTAGACCAATACGACCAAATCGCGCCCAAGGTCTTTCAAGACCAAACACCCGAAAATATCAATGATATTTTGGAAGACAACTCAACCGCGGTTGAGCCTTCTAATTTGGAATTGGATATTTTGGACAATGTTTGTCAAGAGCAAGACCAAGAGCGAGAGCAAGAGCAAGCGCTAGAACAAGAGCAAGACCAAGAGCGAGAGCAAGAACAAGAACAAGACCAAGCGCTAGACCAATATGATTTGGACGGGGAGATAGAGAGCTTTTTCGCGGCTTATCCGCAAGCGAAGCGATACGCCCTTTTGATAGGTCAGGCGATAACCGCCCCTAAGCCTGTTATGGCGGACTTTTTGGCGGCGTTTGTCAATGTTTTGCTTAGCATAAGCCCGCAAGATTATCTAAAAGACCCAGAGTTTTTAAATAAATATGTCTATACCAATCAAGACATAAGACAATATTTTATTAGAAGCTACCTTGACGGGCTGTTTAAGGGCGATAAGCCTAAGACAATCTACGGCAAGGCGGCGGCGATAAGCGTTACGCCCCCGCCCCGACCCAAGAGTTTGGCGGAGGCTTGCGATTTGGCGAAAAAAATATTAACAAAATAAGGAGAAAAACAATTTTATGGTTACATTGCAAAGCGCCGAAAGCGTGTTAAAAACCGTTTATTTGGATGTGGTCAGCAACCAATTAAACACCGAGATTAATCCGTTTTTGGCAAAAATCAAGCAATCCACCGAGGATGTTTGGGGAAAAGAAGTGCGCAAACTCGCGCCCTTTGGAATCAACGGCGGAATAGGCGCCGGCGAAGAAGACGGCGATTTACCCTCGGCTTACGGCAACCAATATGTGCAGTTTGTAAGCGCGCTAAAAAACCTATACGGTCAAATAGAAATCTCGGACAAAGCCATAAGGGCGTCGTCCAACAGCGTGGGCGCGTTTGTCAATTTGCTAAACGCCGAAATGGAAGGCTTGCTAAAGGCGAGCGCTTTTAACCTCGGGCGTATGCTATACGGCGACGGCAGCGGGCTTGTCGCGCAAGTTTTGGAAGAGGGAACAGGCTCTTGCGTGGTAGATTCGGTCAAAAATCTTATAGAAGGTTTGGCGGTGGATATTTATTTGGACGATGCCAAAATATTATCCGCCCAAAGAATAATATCCATTGACAGAGATACCAAGACCGTTTATTTTTCCAACGCTCAGCTTGAGATACCTACCGCTTCCAAGATGTATGTTCAAGGCTCGTATAATAACGAGCTTACGGGTTTGGGCGCGATATTTTCGGACAGCGACACTTTGTATGGCGTGGACCGCAATATCCACAAATGGATGAAGCCATATATAAAGGCGGTTGACGACGACATCACCGAGATAATTATGCAGCAAGCCATAGACCGATTGGAAGAAGTCAACGGTTCCAAGGTGGATTTTATAGTTTGCTCGGCGGGCGTCAAGCGCAACTATCAAGAGTATATGCTGTCGTTTAAGAGAAACATTGATGTAATGGAATTAAGCGGCGGCTACAAGGCGCTTACCTTTAACGGCATTCCGCTTATATCCGACAGGTTTGTCAACGAGGGCGAGATGTATCTATTAAATAGTTCGGAATTCAAATTGCATCAATTATGCGATTGGAAATGGCTAGAAAACGAACAGGGCAAAATTTTGCGCCAAACGCCCGGCAAACCCACCTACGCCGCTACGCTTGTAAAATACGCCGAGTTGGTGTGCGACAAGCCCGCCGGTCAAGCCAAATTAACAGGCATTACCGAAAGCTAAAAATTGCCGCCTTGTTATTAGGCGGCAAAAATGAATATTTTATGAAAATCAAAATTGATAACGATTTATACGATATCGCAAACAGACTCAAAAGCATAGACAGCGGCTATTTTGTGGTCTATGATACTTCCCGCCAAAAATACGAAGTCCACAATTCCGACAACATAGGCAACACCTATTGCCTTACCGTGCCGTATGAGCGTTTGGACGCGCGAACCGTTGATTTGGTCAACAAAACCCGCCGCGAGCGATTTGATAAAATTTTTGAGGATTGATTATGTTATTAAAAGATATTTTAAAAGACGCCGCCACATTGCTAAAACTTAACAATGTTTTGAACCTGCTTGAGCTAGGGGGAAGCGGACAAGACGAGCAAGCCCAAAAAGACTTAGAGCTTTTGACCGTCTGCGTCAATCTCATTATCAACGAAATAGCGAGCGAATATGTCCCGCTAAAGACCATAGAAGAGGTTTTGGTCGCCAATTCAAAAATTCCTTATACCAACCTAAAAAAGCCCGCGCTTAATATCAAGTCAATCAAGGACTCAAGCGGTCAAAACCGATATTTTAAGGTTTATCCGTCTTATATCTATACGGACAGCCAAGGCGCTTGCCATATTGAATATACCTATCTGCCCGCTAAGTTAAAAGATTTGGACGAGGCGAGCGAATACCAAAACACCAAGGTAACATCCCGAATAATAGCCTACGGCGCGGCGAGGGAATACTGTCTTATTATGTCTATGTATGAGGAGGCGCAAAGCTGGGATATCCGATTCAAAGAAAGCCTGGCTTCCGCTTGCCGAAAAAACAATGTTTTGTCTATTCCAAAAAGGCTGTGGAGATAAAAAGTTATGTATTACCCCAAAAGACTAGCCACCCCCAAAGTCAAAAAAACGATTTTGCGTTTTGCCGATTTTTTGGGCGGAATGCGGCGAGATATAGACCCTAATATCTTGCCGCTAAAATACGCCTACAACGCCTATAACTTTGACATCTCGGACGGCGCGCTAAAAGACGGATTAGGGATAGAAATATTAGACAAAACATATCTAAAAAAACAATTCGATTTGGTCTATCCGCACGGACAGGTTTTAAGGGCGTGGCAGTATTACCGCTATGACTTTGACTTACAAAGGCGGGACGACAAACTAATAATCTATATGTCGGACGGGTATTTGTATTATGTCGGGCTGTTTGACGAAAGCGTAAATTTTGAAAAGATAAATGACTCGTATTTTTCGTCGCCGCCCAACTTCCTTAACTACCGCCTAAACAGCCAAGATGTTTTGATCGCCACCTCGCCCGAGGACGAGATGCTTGTGTTTGACGGGGCGGAAGCTTATAGGGTTGTGGACGCGCCCAAGATAACGTCTATGAGCATTCACTATGAAAGGCTTTTCGCCACCTCGGCGGGCGAGAGCAACCAAATTTGGTTTTCCAAAGAGCTTGACCCGATTAATTGGGATATCAACCTAGAGAGCGCCGGCTTTATAGAAATGAACGACCAGCGCGGCGCGCTTTTGGAAGTTATGAGTTTTTTGGATTATGTCTATGTTTTTAGGGAATTTGGCATAACCCGCATAAGCGCCTACGCCGACCAAGCCCAATTTTTTGTGTCGCACCTGTTCACCTCAAGCGGACGCATTTGCAAAAACACAGTCGCGCTTTGCGGCGATAGAGTCATATTTTTGACTTCAAGCGGTCTTTACGCATTTGACGGGCTACAAACCCACAAGATACTAGACTCGCTCACGGACGCTATACGGGATTTGGAAAGCGCGCGCGCCGTATTTTATAACGGCAAGTATTATCTAGCTTGCAAATTTGACTTTGGCGACAGCCAAAAAGTTCATTGCGAAAACTCCGACTTTGTCCTTAACGCCATTATAGAATACGACATAATAAAAAAATCCTACGCTGTGTATCGGGGCATAGACACGGCGGACTTTTGTCCGTTAAAAATCGGCTCAGACGAGCTTTTGACCTTGACGGTAAGGGGCGAAAACAGCCAATCTTTGAGCGTGATTTGCCAAGGCGGCAAGTATTATCAAGAAAACCTTAAAAAAGTTTGGCAATCGCCTTATACGGATTTGGGGCTGCCCAACCAAAAAAAAGTCCTAAAAGCCCTGTATATCACAAGCCACTCGCCCTGTATGATTTTGATAAACGCCGACGGTCAAGAGTTTAAATATAACATCGGCGGCAATCAAGGCGTAACTAGGATTACTCCTAAGCTGGCATTTGGCAAGATAAGCATAGCCTTTGTGTGCGAGCGCTCGCCAAGCTATATCACCCGACCGATTTTGGAATTGGATATCTCAAGATAAGGATAAAGTTTTTATGGATTACGGAAAACTAGCTTACATTAACCTAAACGATGTCAACAAAAGACTGCAAAATCTAGAAAAGTCCAATAAGTCGGTATTTCGCGCATATACGCATACTAAGACATTAAACCAATCCATACAAGATTATTATTCCTATGAGCTTAGGTTTGGGGCGGGCGAGGGCGAGCTGTCTTTGATAGGCAAACTCAAATTTTTTCACAAAAATACGTCGCGGGCGGATATAACAATCAAAATAAACGACCTTGTGTGTTATTTTGATACTTATGTTTTCTTAGAAGGCGCTCAAGAATATTTAATTTTTACTTCAGCCCAAACCCAATCGGGCAATAATATTCTAAAGATAGAAATCGGCGGGCAAGAGTATCAAGGCGAGCTTATAAGCTTAGACTTATATCTATTGGGCGACAATCTAAAAGGCTTTGAGCCCGACTCTTGCTTGCGGCTTTTAAATAGGCAATCCAAAAAGCTCGCGGCGTTTTTGGCGGGCGATAAATTCGCCTGTTTTGTAAGCGACACCGATATATTTGATTTTGACGCAAGCCCGTATATTTTGGGCGAGGGTATTGGCTTTTGGCTTTGTCAAGGCTATGACAACCCTCTAAAGACCGCTATTGCGTATATAGACGCCCAAAAAAACCTAAAGTTTAAGACGCTGGAGAGCTACCCAATACATATTGACGAGGATGTCTTATCGGCAGCGGTTATGCCTGTTGATATTGGCTATGTTATAGCCTACATCAAAAACTCCAAGGCGTATTACAAATTTGTCTATTGGGGCATACAAGTCTCAAGCCGTTTTGAAATAAAAATGCCCGCAGGCTTATTAGAAACTATATCCGCCATAAACGATGCGCCCAGACCAATGCTGCTTATAAAAACCTCCGACCAAAAAATATATCTCAAGACCTCGTATCCCAATATATTTTTTGAGGAAGGGATTTCGGAGATTAATTTGACATCCATACCTATCTAAAAAGGTAAAAAAATTTATGAAAAACACATACATCATAAGCCACAACGGAAAAACATATATCGGGCATAATATCGCGCTATTAAGCTATACCCCTCAAATTTTTTTGGGCGGCAGAGTTACGGATTATATCGCCTTTGGCAAAGGCAGCGGGACGCCTGCCCTTAACAGATATTCGTTGTTTGATAGTTTGGGCGCCAAGCCCGCCGAGATTATAGATATAAATACCGATAGCGACAAGGGCTTGTATTATATTGTCCGAAAAATAACGCTGGGCGCTGACGAGTATGTAGGCGAAACCATAACCGAATTGGGCTTTTGCGCCGCAGCCGATAGCGACCTTATAACGCATTGTGTTTTGCCCCAAGGCGTTTTAAAACTCAACGAGCCTATGGACATAATAGCGGTTTTTAAAGTCCCCGAACAAGACGGCTTATTGTCTGGCGACAATCCGCTTATAAAAATACTTTTGGGCGCGCGGGAGCTAGACCTAGCCAAATTTTCTTGCGGGTATTGCCGATATAACACAATCCAAGACGCCCTTGATATCCAAGACCGCTATCCGTGCGAGCTTACGAATCCCAACTTTTTCAAAATAGACTGCCCGATAGAAGACGACGCCCAGGACGACCTTATTGTCTTTTTTGACGATGTCCCCGTAATAAAGGTTGACAGCCGTTACCACAAGCCGCAACCCCAACCGCGATATTATACGGTTGACCAAAACGGATTAATTCCGCTAGACGAGCTAGGCGCTATAAAGCTTTTGACCCTGTCAATCAACTCTTTGCTAGGCTTTGGGGTCATCCAAGCCAAGATAGACGCCGTCTCGCCCGATTTTTATACTATCAAACTAAGGGACCAAGACCAAAAATTGTTTGTGTCCAAAGACAGAAGCTTTCTTTTGGTTATCCAAGACAACCAAATAATAGTTTATCAAAATACTTTGGGCGCTTTGGTTTATCTAGGAACGCTAAACTTTGGCGGTCGCGTCTCTAGCGTGGATATGTGTATGAACAGGCTGATAGTTTTGCTAAACCGCGCGGACACTCCTTTGGGCGCGGCGGGAGAAAAAAGACTGCGTTTTTTTCAGATAATCAACGGCAAAATCAGCCAAAAGGATTTTACCAACGACCTAGATACCGACGCCGAGGCGATTTCGCTAGAATACGCGGGCGGCGATAATATGGTCCTTTATTATATAGCTGACGGGGTTTTGACGGGGATGACATTTTCTTATCAAAACCCTACGCTTAGTTATAACTGTTCATTTGATGTTAACAACGCCCATTTTGTCAAAACGAGCTACCGTCAAGACGCGGTGTTCGCTACCGATTTTGAGCCCAACCTTGACTCGTCCATCCATAAGACGCTGTTAGACGGCGGTATGAAGTCTTCGTTATCGGGACCGACTTTGCTTTATATAAAATCCATTTCGCCCGATACGATGTTTTATTCGGGCGAGCTGATTATATCTTCGAACTCTCAGACCAAACAAGCTGTCGTCTATTCGTATATCACCCGCGAAATAAGACTGATTAAGCTTGAGGATTTTACCGACAATATAGACCAAGTGTTTTTGGACGGGCAGTATTTTTTTATAACCGACCAAGACGAAAGCTACAAAATTTTGAAAACCGACGCCCTGACCGCTCAAGCCCAGGAGATAGCGAGCGGCGTTTTGCCTTGCCAAAACATAGACCAAGTTTTTGTTATGTGCGATACGCTGGTTATAAAAAGTTCGGACACGATATACTACGCGCGTATTTTGTATGAGCAGGGTTTTATCTATTCGGATCAATTCGCCTACGGCGACGAGGCGGCGGTAAGGTTTAGCGATTTGCTTAATGTAAAAGACGCGGGCTTTAACGGTTGCGCGGCGGTAATGAGCATATTGATATAAAAGGAGCGAAAAATACAATGTTTTCAGCCAAACATATAGGCATAGGGCGGGGCAAAAACATAAGCGGGGTTTATATCCAAGACGGCGGATATATCTTGATTTACGCCAAGCACAACAACGCGATAACGGAGCGCAAGTATATTTTGGGCAAAACCTCGCCCGAAAACTTTGAGGGGCGGTTAGTGTCTATGAGCGACATTTTGGCTAAAACCAACTCGTTTTGTATAGAGAGCGTAAAAGGCAGGTTAAGACAGGTAAAATGAAAAAGCGTGAATACGAGTTTTTGACGCCTAGAGAAATATTCAGGCGGATAAGACACGCCCAAATAATTAATTATTACAAAGGGGTTTATAATGGCAATAGATTTCAAAAAACTTCTCAAGGATCTGGCGATCAAAATAACGACGGGAACAAACGATAAGCCAATCTACCCGCCGACCGATGTTCAAAAAACCAGCATAGGCGATGATATGGCGCTAAAAGACAAACTAGATAAAATAGACCAAGAATATTCCATATCCGAGATTCAAGACATAAAATTGCCCGAAAGCGTTGATTTGGAAAAATTAGAATATAAGGCGTTGTCCGACAGCGAAATACAAGAGCTTGCCAAACATTCTTTGGCGGACTATTATAACCTAACCTCAAGAGCGATTGACCAGGACACCCAAAGCCAAAAAAAAGATTTGGACGACTACAAAAAGCAGCTTTATGACGCGCTGACCCAAAAAGAGCAAAACATAGAGCAAAGTTTTGACCAAGCCAAAAAGGACGTATCATCCCAAGCGCTCAAGCGGGGTTTGGCGAGATCGTCTATCGCGCTCGCTATGGAGCAGGAGATAGACGCCCAAAAAGCGCGCGAGCTCGCCCAATCCCGAAACGCATACATTGAGCAGGCGGCGCGGATAGATTATGAGATAGCCGACCTTGAAACCAAAAAACAGGCGGCGATGAACGACCTAGACATCTCATACGCCGCCAAGCTAGCCATACAAATCAACGACCTAAAAAACGAGCGCGCCGAAAAGATAAAAGAAGTCCAAAAATATAACAACGAATTAGCCAAGTATCAAGCCGAGTATAACATTGACCGCCAAAAAGCAGAGCAAGACTTGACTTTGGGACAATACGAGATTTTGAAAAATAAGACAACGGGCATAGCCGAGATAGAAAAAGAGCTAGAACAGCAAAAACAGCAAAAAAAGTTTGAGTATTTATTGGACTATCTTAGTGGCATTCCAAAAAAAGAAGCGATAAAGGCGGCGGAGAGCAATCCTTTGATAAGGCAGTCTTTGGACACTTATTATTACCGCAAGCTTTTAAACGCTTTAGAAGCCAGAACCAAATAAACTAAGGGAGCAAAAAAAATTTATGTGGGAAGAAGTTCTCAAAATGGCGGCGACCAACGGGCTTTGGGCGGTTTTGTTTTGCGTATTGCTGATATATCAGCTAAAAGAAAGCAAAGCGCGCGAAGCCAAGTATCAATCCGCCATAAAGGGCCTTAGCGAAAACTTAGGCATAGTCCGCCAAATCAAAGACGATGTGGCGGATATCAAACAAAAGCTAAGCGTTAGAGTAAAAAAATTAAGAAAAAAAGAAGAGGGACTCCAAAATGAGCCAAAAGAATAACAGCGTTTACCGCTCTTACGGGTTTTGGATGAGCCTTAGCGCGGCGATATTATTGGTAATCCAAACAATCCTGTCAAGGCTGGGGATAGAAATAGACGCGCCCTTTGTCCAAGAGGTAATAAGCGGCGTTTTGGCGGTATTGGTGATTCTCGGGGTAATAATCAAGCCCAAAACCAACGACGATGAATTAGAAGACTTTAATATGTCCCAGCCCAAAGC
>DUVY01000169.1 GCA_012840805.1 Clostridiales bacterium
ACCGCGCTTGGGTCGTCGGGGTTGCCGGTAAAGAAGCACCGTAAACTCTTCGGGTGATAACACGAATATCTACATTTCCTTATGGCGGCAAGGTTATTGTTGGCTTTTATGTTATCACCGTAAATACTCACATAATCCAGGTATTCAGTTGTATCTCCAGGAATCTCTGCAATGAATTTCAGTGTTCCCCTGTCAGGTTCGGTGCGGTATAAACGAATATTCCCTTCCGCAATCGCAGACAGAGTCCACTTAATACACTGCCCTTCGACAAGTTTAATTCTCCTTACTGGAGAAGGTTCGGATTCAAATCCACTTTTAGAGACATGGGTGTAAACGCACTTATAGGCTCCAGCTTCCAGGGGGAGTGTATATTTTGACTTAACATTCTGCTGCCAATATGGATCTTCGTGCGCAAAAGTGGTTGTTGTGTTATCATCAAGCGTAGTAATTAAACAAAAATCGCCGGTTTCCATTCGACGATAAATGTTTCTTTTCTTGGTCCCTTCCGGGCCGGTCGGGATATTGGTTATATTTAGATTCCTATATCTAGTGTTAGCATACGCTGTTGCCGGTGGAGAGCCGGGACTTTCATTGTTGTTTTTATCCACAAAGGTTACAATAACCGTATGCGTCCCTACCTCCACGCACACAGGAGCGGGAGGGCTATCAGGATTTGAGAATTGAATCGTTGGTGCTGTGCTGGGACTATATGTTGCTGCTACAGTTAAAGATTGAGGGGAATCCGACTGATTAATCTCCCGCATTGTTTGGCCGTCATATTCCCAATATTTAGAGCCATCGTTAATGTAAAGTTTATCTTTAAAATAAAACGTGGAGACTTTCTTTGCATTTCCAACCGAACAAAGCGTGGTAAGTGAATAATCCTCTTCATCCACTAGGCATAAATTGTTATATCCTAAACTGGTGCCAACAACGGCTAAAAGGATCTCCTTCCCATCGTCGCGCGGCCAATTAATGAGTTGCTCAACGGGGAAACCATACGAAGTTTTATTCAACCGTTCTTCCCCGTTGCGCTTTTTCATGCCTCCGCGTTCGGAGAGGTCAACGTTATCCGCGCGAACAAGCTCGTTATCTAAGAGATTGTCCGGGGCCGCATCGGTATTGAGACCACGCGTAAAATCCCGGTATGATTTTAACAGTTTTGGCATATCATCTCACCACCGGTACTTGCTGCGGCGTCCTGCGCCGGTTCAGAGAGTTATAAACACGCATAACCTTTTCCTTAAAGCGCTCCATGTTTCTAATCCCGTCCGGGTTTTCGTCGTCGTCTTTCAACTTCCACCATCCGATAAGGAAAGAAACAAGGGCCTGGTGATATGCTTCGTGAATCTCCGGGGTTTCGTTGATTCCAAAGATTGGCCTAGGAATGCGCCGATAATATACCTTATATGTTCCGGCATCGTTAAAGCTAATCAGATTATTGCCTCTCACTCGATACCCCCGGTAGGTATTCCTAGCCTCGTCCTCTACTTCAACCACGGTTGTTACATCCACAGGCAGGTCTAGCCACTCACGGGGCTCGGTAGAGGCAATCATTATATTCTCATCGATTAATGCCATGTCGCCGATTTCGGCAATGGCCTCACTTATTGCCGCTACCGCGTCATGATCTTCAATGAATTCATCAACATACTTTTCAGCGGCAAGTTTAATTTCAACTCCGGTCATGAGATATCACTCCAATAAGAAAGGGCGGTGTTATTCCGCCCCTTCTTCTTTTTCCTCGAAAATGTAAGCGCCGAATCCTCGTTCCGGGTCGCGAAGCACTTTCAATTCTTCTTTGTCGTTCGTCTCATAGGTCCCGTTCTGAAACTTGATAAGTTTTCCAGGGGTAAACCTCCCGGTATTCTGATTCCTTGACATTGGCCGGACCACAATCTTCAAATCAGTATAGGGAGGTCTTGCGTTAAATTTAGGCATCAATATCCTCCTTTCTATTCGTTGTCGCCTGTATCTCCGTTATCTCCGTTGTCGCCTGTATCTCCGTTATCTCCGTTGTCGCCTGTATCTCCTTCTTCGACTTTAGTCACGTAGGGCTTGGTTTCCAGTAACGCGATAATGTCTTCATCGTCCGTCTCGTATTCGCCATTGACGAATTTGATTTTTTCACCGGGGCTATTTTCTAGATTAGCCCAGCGGCTGGCATGAGGAGGAATTACCCTTTTCGGCGAAACAACAATCTCGACATTCTTATACGGTTCTTCGGTTGTAAATTTTACAGTGTCTTCTGCCATCTTCTTGCTCCTTTCATAAAAGATGAGAGGGGGCGTAGCCCCCTCTTTACGGACTATAGCCCGTGCAGCCAAACAATACAGCGTGAGTCTTGGGTTGACGTACCATCATCCCAAACTCGGTTAGATACTCATCAATCCATCCATCCACGTCGTTGGCTTGGATGTTAGGGTGTAGCTTAGTGTCGCGTCCGTTTAACGGACGATACTTGATGTTTTTCATGTCAAGCAGGAAACCGTAACCAGCATAGGCTTTTTCAAGGGATCGGTCTACAGCAATTATCACGTCGCCGTGGAAAGACCGGTACCTCGGCAGGCGAATACCATAAGTCTCTTCGCCAGACGAGGTAACAATTTTGTTTTGGGCTATCATGTTAATTGCGCCGCCGACGGTCCGGGAACAAACGAAAAGTTTAGTCCTGGAACCGTACTCGAATCCCTCTTCTAAGAAGGCTTCCCATTCGGCTTCGGTCATCCCGCCGCCCATATCCTTGCGCTTAGTAATGAAAGAGTTAATCCCAGCGGTCAGCCTTCGGAGCTTACCACTAGATGTATCCTCTTTCTTCTCTCCCCACAAGGAAACGCGAGCAATAGCCAAACGGTGTTCCAGTAGCTTCTTGGCGCGTAGCCTGTTCCGTTCCTTTCCTCCAGCGCGTTTCAGTTCATGCGCAGAGGTCATGGATTCGTCGAAAGTGGTCCTTACAATCTGGGTGTAGTTCGTGAATTTAGTTGGCTGGTTGAGTTTAGAAGCCGGTGCATTGGAGTTTTGCTCCATTGCAGAGGCTGTTAGCATCAACCAATCTTCGTTGGCCAGTGGCGCGGCTGTAGTTGTGCCGTATCCCCGCACTACTTTTATTTGCTGAGTAGAATCGTTTGAAGTGCTTTCGGTAACGCTCATTATTTCTCCGGTGCGCGGAACCTTGATAATATCGTGTTCGGCAAACAAAGACGCATCTTTAACCTTAAGGGTCGTGGTGTTCGCGCCTGAATCGCTAATACTTGCGTCGTCGATCTGTGTCCACCACCCCACCGGCTCATCATCATACCAGATGAATTCTGAGGTATCCGCCGCTTCCTTGCGCGCTTTCATGAGAATAACCGCGTAAGGATCAGCTTGAGGAATTAGTTGGGTGATGGTTTTAGAACAATCAATTGCTAGTCGGTCACGGTCTATAGTAGTAGTTACAATCGGGCCA
>DUVY01000168.1 GCA_012840805.1 Clostridiales bacterium
TATATATGATATTTTTCTTCAAAAGATTTAACCCCTATGGTGTGTGCTTCTGTATGATGCTCTCGGCACAAACATATCTTTCTGTTGCTAGAGTCATCCACCTTTGTCCTATCTCGTCCTTGACCGATAGCATCCCAGTGGTGTATCTCCCCACGTCTACCACATATAGCGCATACTCTATGCTTTAGGCTCATACGGACATATCTTTCTATATCGTCTAATGTCTTTAGTGGATGTTCAGACAGTCTTACGCCATTTTCAAAAGCAAAGTTAATTAGCCATTCTATGAAATCTCCTGCCAGTTCAAAACTACAGTTAGACAAGCTAAAAGGTTCATGGTGTGTCTGTTGTATAAATAAGGTTTTTAAGTTCTCTTTTTCGTTTTCTGGTGTGTTTCCGGTGTAACTGGCTATATCTCTAAATAGTGCGTATATCTTTTTGCGTTGTTCAGGTGTAATCTGCTGTAACCTTATTGCTTGTTCTTCGTCATCTATTAAGAGTTCAATTGTAATAGGTTTGTCCATAAAGTTATAGATATGCTTCATGATTTCTCTTGTCTGTTCGTCATCAAGTGATAGCGTCAGTTTCATGCCTTTTTTTAAGGTGCGAATGTTGTCTATTTCGCATTTAAACCTCACTTAGACCCCTCCTATCCCGCTTTGGCATCTAATATTTCCTTTATGGTGACGTATAGACGCCTGTCCTTCCTGTATTTTTCTTCAGCTATTGTAGCCAGCTTTTCAAACTCCGTCCGATCTCCTGACAGCAATCTTGTTATTGCCCTGCCAAGCAGGGATCTCACCTCGTTACTCACCCCGCCACCTCCGTTATCCGCACTTCTACCCGTGGATCCTGCTTGTCCACCTTAAATTGGTGTCTTATTTCCCCAACATTCGCCCAGCCATCATTTTTGATAGTCCCAGCTGCTACAAGGCCATATTATTCCCATCCCTTAATGATATTGCTATATTCTTCTTCTAGCTTTTTATACTTTTCTTCGTCAACCAATATTAACTTATCGTATTCATGCGGATAATATTGCTCAAATCTTTCCAATTTTAACTTACTTTTCTTATCCATCCACCCTTTTACTTCCACCCATTTATCTTTATTAACTAAATAAAAATCTGGTGTATAAGAAATAGGTTGCTTGTAAATGCCTTTGAATATGAATTGTTTAGGTTCGTAATCCCATTCAATCCCCATATAGTTAAGTAGTCTTGCTATGTTCGCTTCCCACGAGGATCTAAAGTACATATTATTTAAATCTTTCCTCTTGCCTCCTTTGGCACGTGAATACGGGTTTGTCTTGTTTACTATTGGCGTTAAGGTTTTGTTCCTAATTCTTGTCTTATTTCTTTTTGTAACAATTTCCTCTGTTTCTTCTGGTGTCCTGTTTTCCCAATCCTGCCTAACTCTTTCCGACAACTCTTTTCTGTATTCTAGTGTATGGGTTTTGCCTAGCATCCCTCTTGGGTGTTCATTGTTTCTATGCCATTCCTTCGCAAACGCCGATTGTGCCTTCCTTCTTTCTTCTTCGTTTTGATATTTAGGTTTTCTTGCTTTTACTTTTTCTTTTTTCTTTCCAGTTCTTTCTAATCCTAGCTCCCTCGCTTTCCTGCATACATTGTGGTAATTATCCTCTCTCCCTATTTTTTTAGCTATCTCTCTAAGGTTATAACTTTTATAGTTTTCTTTTATATATTCAATCTCTTCGCTAGTAAAATTCTTAGGATTAGTTATTCCCATCTTGTAAGCCTTGTTTCTGATAGCTGATCCTGTCCTCCCAAGTGTCTCCGCTATTTCTTTCACCGGTATTTCTTCGTTATATAATTGTTTTAGTTTGTTTTCTTCCTCTTTAGTCCATTTTTTCCTTTTCATTAATGTCCCTCCCTTTTGTTAATGTTATTATATCATAAAGTTATGCTATTTACAATCATGTTAATTAATGTTATGATATATGAAAGGAGGTATTTTCATGAAAAAAATTAGATTCACAACCTATATTCCTGAGGAATTGAAAAAGCAACTAGAATTACTATCTAAGAAAACAAGGGTTCCACAAGCTCAGTATGTGGAGGAAGCTATTAGAGATTTGTTGATTAAGTATGAAGAGCCTAGAGAGTAGGCTCTTTCTTACTTCACTTCAGTGATACAAACCTCCACCCTCGGGTTATCTTTATCGACTTCAAAATGATTATTTATGCTCCCTATATGTGCCCAACCATCGTTTTGGATAACACCCGCAACCACTAATCCGTCTAAAATCATTTTCA
>DUVY01000013.1 GCA_012840805.1 Clostridiales bacterium
GTATGCGGTTTAAATTAATCTTTTTTTGATAATATGCATATTTATAATTATAGTATAAAAACATTTACATTTTGAATTTTATATGCTATATTAAATAAACACTAATGGGGAGCAAAGAACATTAGTAGCTTATACTTTATATATAATATTGGGATTATATTATAAGCGAAAGGGTATCTTTGCCGAAATTCTAATAAGTTTCCCAATGACTTAGCTTATTAGGATTGGGTATGCGGGATAATACCCGCATAACTGTCACTGTTACTTGATAATAGTGAAGCACATTAGGTGATAACTTAAAATAATTTTTTTAAGATTATTCATCGTATGTGCTTTCTATAGAAAGCGCTATTTTTTTATTAAAGGAGATAAAAATGCTATATGACATCGCGGTAGTCGGGGCGACCGGCGCAGTAGGAAACAAAATGCTACAAGTGTTACAAGAGAGAAAATTCCCTATTAATAATCTTTATCTTTTCGCGTCAAAAAAGAGCGCGGGCGCAAAAATTAAATTTGGCGATAAAGATTATACGGTAATAGAGCTTTGCGAGCAAAATATAATAGATAAAAAAATAGATATAGCGATATTTTCGGCGGGCGGCGCGGTATCCAAAGAATTCGCTCCCATTTTCGCTCAAAATCATACTATTGTCATTGATAACTCTAGCTGCTGGAGAATGGATGAAAATACGCCTTTGGTCGTGCCCGAGGTAAACGCAGAAGCTATCAAAAACCATAAGAACATCATCGCTAATCCCAACTGCTCTACTATTCAAAGCGTCGTGCCGCTAAAGCCTTTGCATGATTTGTATAAGATTAAAAGGGTTGTGTTCTCAACCTATCAAGCTGTGAGCGGAGCCGGCAGGGCGGGCTGTTTGGATTTGGAAAACGGAATGAAAGGGTTGCCGCCGCAAAAATTCTCGCGACCTATATTCTCTAACTGTATCCCCCATATTGACGTGTTTATGGAAGATGGATACACCAAAGAAGAACAAAAAATGATATTAGAAACCCAAAAAATACTAAACGATAAAAATATAAAAATTACCGCTACCACCGTAAGAGTTCCTGTTATGAACGGTCATAGCGTATCGGCTAATATTGAGTTTGAAAAAGATTTTGATTTGGACGAACTCAAAGAAGCGTTGCGGAATTTTGATAACATTACGGTTATGGACGACCCCGCAAATGGCGTATATCCTACCCCGATTGACGCCGATGAAAAAGACCAAGTTTTTGTGGGAAGAATCAGAAGAGATTACAGCGTCAAAAGCGGAGTCAATCTTTGGATAGTCGCTGACAATATTAGAAAAGGCGCCGCTACCAACGCTGTTCAAATCGCGGAATACATCGTCAAAAATAATATAAAGGCCGTATAATTAATTTTATAAGAAAGAGGATTTGTTTATGATTTTTAAAGGGTCTGGAACTGCCATTATTACGCCTTTTGATTCCGAGGGCGTTAATTTTCAAACTTTTAGGCAGTTGATAGATTATCAGCTTGACAACGGCACTAACGCCTTGATTGTATTGGGCACTACGGGCGAGCCGTGCACAATGACAGAAAACGAAAGAACCCAAGTTATAGAGTTTGCGGTTGATTATGTTAACGGCAAAATCCCGGTAATCGCCGGCGTAGGCACTAATAACACCGCTACAAGCGTCAATTACGCTAAGACAGCCGCTTCTATCGGCGCCGACGGGCTTTTGGTGGTAACGCCGTATTACAACAAATGCTCCCAAAAAGGTTTAGTTAGGCATTATTATATGATAGCCGATAGCGTCGATTTGCCCCTAATAGTTTATAATGTCCCCTCTCGCACGGGCTTGAATGTCTTGCCTCAAACATATTTGGAATTATCCAAACACCCTAACATAACGGCTATAAAAGAAGCTTGCGGCAATATAGAGCAAATATCCAAAACAGCTTCTTTAGTAAAAGACAAGATGGCTATATATAGCGGCGACGACGCGTGTATCTTGCCTATTATGGCTTTGGGCGGAATGGGAGTTATCAGCGTGGTTTCTAACGCCGTTCCCGATATTGTGTCAAACTTATGCGCGAGTTTTTTTGAGGGCGATTTGAGAACGGCGCAAGATTTGCAATTTAAGCTTTTGCCTTTGATTAATGTATTATTTAGCGAAGTCAGCCCTATCCCCATAAAAGCGGCGATGAATCTATTGGGATTTGATTGCGGCGAGCCTAGACTGCCGTTGACAGAATCCGAAAATAAGGAACAAATATTAAAAGAGCTAAAGCTGTTGGTACCTAATTTATAATAATATAAGGAAAAATAATATGATTAATCTAATGATATGCGGAATTGGCGGCAAAATGGGCAAAACTTTGTTAAGCGCCGCCAAGGACGATAAAGATATTAATAAAATCGTTGGTTTGGATAAATTTAAAAATATCAAGGGCGTGGATGTTGAGGTTTTTGATAATTATAATGATTTGCCCAAAGATATAGATTGCGTTATTGATTTTTCTCGACCTGACGCGCTTTCGGGCTTGTTAGACTACGCGAAATCAAATAGTATTTCTTTAGTATTGGCGACTACGGGATATTCTGATGAGCAGTTAAAATTAATTTCGCAGGCTTCTAAAGACATACCTATTTTTTGTTCGGGCAATATGTCTTTGGGCGTAAGCGTGATGTGCGAATTGGTAAAACTAGCCGCCAATAAATTAACGGAAGGTTTTGATATAGAGATTGTGGAAGCTCATCACAACCAAAAAGTAGATTCGCCCTCTGGCACGGCGATTATGCTAGCCCAAAGCGTAAATCAAGGCTTGCCCCGTCCCCGTCATCTGACATTTGGGCGCCACAGCACCAATTCAAGAAGAGAACAAAATGAAATAGGCATGCATTCCTTAAGAGGCGGCACGGTAGTGGGCGAACACACGGTAAATTTTTTTGGGGCGGATGAGACGATTTCTATTATTCATACGGCGCAAAGCAAGACTATTTTCGCGCTGGGGGCGCTAAAAGCCGCCAAATTTTTGATAACCAAACAAAACGGCTTATATAGTATGAAAGAATTATTATCAATCTAAAAAAAGGCGGATAACCCGCCTTTTTTAAATATCTAGATATACCTTTTGGAATATGTATTGCGTGATTTTGTCTATATTAAGATTGTTGGAAGAAGAAAACGGTATAATATTATCTTTGCCTATTTTTAAACAAGACGCAAGCATATTAAGACAAATGGGCAGCTTTGTTTTGGCTATTTTATCCGCTTTGGACGCTAAAACCACAAAGGGTATCTGATTGACATATAAGTATTGAATCATATCCAAATCGTTTTGACCGGGCTTGTGCCTAATATCCACAAGAGCCAAAACTTGAACGATGTTTTGGGATACGCTAAAATATTTTTCGATTAAGCTTGCCCAAATAGCATCAAAGTTTTTGCCGCCCGCGTGATACCCATAGCCGGGAAAATCCACCAAATAAAACGCCCCGTCATTAATCAAAAAGAAATTGAGCATTTTGGTTCTCCCCGCTTCCTTAGACACTCGGGCAAGCTTATTGTTTTTGCAAAGTTTATTAATAAAAGAAGACTTGCCTACATTGGACTTACCCAGCACGCAAATATGCGGGATGTTGTCTTGAGGCAAGTCTTTTATGTTAATAACAGACTTTATAAACTCAGCTTTTGTAATGGTTGTTTTTTTGTCGGTCATTTTATATTATCGCATTTTGGAAAACGCTGGAAACATCGTCAACCATAATGATTTCTAATTGTTCTATTACGCTTTGGGGAATGTCTGTCAAGTCTTTTTCGTTGTCTTTGGGTATTATGACTTTTTTGATTCCCATACGCTTGGCGGCCAACATTTTTTCTTTCAAACCGCCTATTGGCAATACTTTGCCTCTAAGCGTCAACTCGCCAGTCATCGCTATATCTTTGGATACCGCGCGCTTGGTAAACGCCGACAAAATAGCCGTGGCTATCGTAATGCCCGCGCTTGGACCGTCTTTGGGAGTAGCGCCTTCGGGTACATGGACATGAATGTCAGTTTTGCCAAATGCCGATACATCAATTTTCCATTCTTTTGCCCTTGCCTTTATCAAACTTATGGCTGTCTGGCAAGACTCTTTCATAACATCGCCCAAATTGCCCGTCAAAATAATATCGCCTTTGCCGCCCTCTATCAATGTCACTTCTACCGTAAGCGTCTTGCCGCCTACAGCAGTCCAAGCAAGACCGGTTGAAGCGCCTATCTCGTCTTCTTTTGAGATTTCGTGATCGCGGTATTTAGGCGCGCCTAAATAATCCAAAAGATTTTGAGTAGTTATTATAAATTCGTCTTGCTTTTTGTTTTCTTCTACTATCTCAAGCGCGATTTTGCGGCAAACTTCGGCTATGTTTTTTTCTAAGCCTCTAACGCCTGATTCGCTTGTGTAGTTATTGATAATTTGATAGATAGCGTCGGGCTCAATTTCTATTTTGACATCCTTAAACCCGTGATTTTTTATTTGCTTAGGCAGTAAGAATTTTTGGGCTATCTCAAATTTTTCTTCTTCAGTATAACCGCTCAGATGGATAATTTCCATACGGTCAAGCAACGCCGGATGGATGCCTTCTGTGGTGTTGGCGGTGGTTATGAACATTACCTTGGATAAGTCATAAGGTATTTCTAAGTAATGGTCTCTAAACTGGAAGTTTTGCTCGGGGTCTAACACCTCAAGCATCGCCGAGGCGGGATCGCCTCTGTAATCGCTTGACATCTTGTCTATTTCGTCAAACAAGAACACAGGATTGATAGTTCCCGCTTGTTTGATATGATATATAATCCGTCCGGGTATCGCGCCTATATAAGTGCGGCGATGACCGCGTATCTCAGCTTCGTCTTTTACGCCGCCCAAAGACATAGACACAAAATTTCTGCCTATTGCTCTTGCGATTGACTTGACAATTGAGGTTTTTCCCACGCCCGGCGGTCCTACAAAGCACAAGATAGGTCCTTTCAAAGTTTTGGTCAAATGCAATACGGCAAGATATTCTAAGATTCGGTCTTTGACTTTTTGAAGGCCGAAATGGTCTTCGTCCAAAATTTCTCTAGCGCGTTTTAGGTCCAGATTGTCTTGAGTGGTTTTGTTCCAAGGCAAATCCAAAATCCATTCTATATAAGAACGCGAAACGCTAGCCTCGGGCGATGTGGGGCTCATCTTTTGAAGGCGTTTTACTTCCTTTTCAATCTTTTCTTGAGCTTCTTCGGGCAACTTTAACTCTTTTGCCTTTTTTACATAATCCATAAGGTCTTCGTCGCCGTCCCCTAGCTCCTCATGGATTGCCCTAGCTTGTTCTCTTAGATAATACTCTCTTTGGTTTTTATCCATCTGTCTGCGGACACGATTATCTATCTTTTTTTTAATCTTTAGAATTTCTATTTCTTGAACCAATGACTCGCTGATCATTTGAAGCTTTTTGTCTAAGTTATTAGTCGCCAATAATTTTTGGCGATCGCCCTCTTTGGGATAGATGTATTGCCCTACGGCATAGACAAATTTTTCGGGCTCGGTTTCTATGTTAATGTTCGCGAAATTATCCGTAACAATCTTTGTGTCATAACGGCAATATTCTTCAAAGTTTTCTTTGGCGATTCTTTTCATCGCTTCAACTAGCAACGGGTCTGAGGTGTCTTCGGGCATCTCTTTTAGCGCTACCTCAAAATACGGCTTTATGCTCTGGTAACTTTCTATCTCGGCTCTTTCCACGCCCTCCGCCAATACCCTTAAAGTGTCGCCCGGCATTTTTAATACTTGTTTTATGCGGCAAATTGTGCCTATTCTATATATATCTTTAGGGGCTGGGTCGTTTTGGGACGCGTGTTTTTGCGTTACCAAAAAGATCTGCTCGTCTTTTTCAAGCGCTTTGTTAAGGGCGTAAAGGGATTTGTCCCGCGCTATGTCAAAGCTTACGCTCATATGCGGGAAAACCACAAGCCCGCGCAAAGCTATCATCTTGAGAATGCGCGGCATTTTATAATTATTGATAGTTGTTTCTTGAATATTGTCTTTGTTGGGTATAAATTCTGTCATATTGTCTCCTTGGCTTCATAATTATATCACAAGATATACAGTCTATCAAGTAAGCCATTTTTAAAAAGCGTGACATTCGCACACTATAAACACCTTTATTATTAACTGTATTTATAACTTTTATAATGCGATTAAACGCATTATATATTTAATATATTTGAATTTAGGGTTTTTGTTAAAATTATTAATAAAATTGATAAATAATCTTTAAAAATAAGTAAAAATTTTTTCAATGTTTATTTTATTTCAACCTTATGTTTTCGTCAACCCAAATTGATTTTTATCGTGGTTTCAAGGCGTTAACCAATATTTATTTCTCGCCATACTATGTAATGTCCAAGAATATTTTTTGAAAAACAACATTGCGCGAAAATATTAAAATACTTTAAGACTTCTTTGGAGTTACATATGGATAAAAACAATGAAAGACTGGTTATTGTAGGCGGTAACCGTTTGGAAGGCGAAATAGTTGTCTGCACATCCAAAAACGCCGTGCTGCCCATCTTGGCGGCAAGCATATTAAATAGCGGCAACACCATATTACATAATATAAGCCCTATTACCGATGTTTTTAATATGCTGAACATATTGTCAACTTTGGGATGTTCTTACCGCTGGGACAATAATAACAACCTTTACATAAACTGCGCCAAAGCGCATAGCTGGGAAATTCCGCCTGACCTTGCCCGAGAAATCCGTTCCTCAATTTTTATGCTCGGCTCCATTTTAAGCAGGTTTAGGGCGGCGAAGGTGTCTTATCCGGGCGGATGCGATATAGGAATACGACCAATAGATTTGCACCTAAAGGGATTAAGGGATCTCAATGTAAAAATCAAGGAAGAACACGGCTTCATAATCTGCGACGGCTCAAATATGAAAGGCGGCAATATTCATCTTGACTAT
Organism: Clostridiales bacterium; assembly: GCA_012840805.1. Taxonomy (GTDB): domain Bacteria; phylum Bacillota; class Clostridia; order Christensenellales; family DUVY01; genus DUVY01. Next base: position 6,957 of record DUVY01000013.1, read on the forward strand.
CCCAGCGTAGGGGCTACAGAAAATCTTATGATGGCAGCCGTTTTGACTGAGGGCATAACCCAGATAAGAAACGCCGCCAAAGAACCCGAAATCACGGACTTGCAAAATTTTATCAACGCGATGGGCGGCAAAATATCTGGCGCGGGCACAAGTACTATAACCATACAAGGCGTGGAAACGCTTTCGGATTGCGAATATTGGCCTATGTCCGATCGAATAATAGGCGGAACATATTTGATTGCTTGCGCGATCTGCGGAGGCAAGATAAGAGTGAATAACTGTCAAAGCGAATATTTATACGCTTTGATAGCTAAATTGCGCGAAAGCGGATGCGAGTTTAGCATAATGCCCGATTATATAGATATTGAATGCAATTCAAGGCCTATGACCGCGCAAATTATAGAAACGCTACCTTATCCCGGTTTTCCTACCGATTTGCAAGCGCCTATGACAGCGCTTCAAACGATATCAGAAGGGACTTGTATGATTATAGAAAATATGTTTGAGACTAGATTTAAGCACTGTCCGGAGTTAATCAAAATGGGCGCCAATATCACAGTAAGAGACCGTATGGCGATAGTGCGAGGCGTGGAAAGCCTGCAAGGCGCCGAGGTTACGGCTATGGATTTGAGGGGCGGCGCGGCTTTGGTTTTGGCGGGGCTGGCGGCAAAAGGCACGACAATAGTCAATAACATAAGCCATATTGACAGAGGGTATTACCTTATTGAAGAACAGTTCAAAAAATTGGGCGGGCAAATAGAAAGAATCGCTTAAAACGCTTTTCCAATCTATGTTTTTAGAAAACATAGATTGTGTAAATAAAAAACGGCGCTAATTAATATTTAGCGCCGTTTTAAAATTTTTTTATCCTAATTTATTAGTCTAAAAGAGTCTTAAGCATCCAAATATTCTTTTGAAGGGCTTTGGAAATTGTCACAAATAAGTCAACTGTTACTTCGTCGGACGCGTCAGCCGCTACTTTAATTCCTTCGGCTAGCTCTGCATTCACAGTCTCAAAATCTTGGACGATAGCTTGAACCATTTCTTCTGTGGTTTCATTGCCGCTAGCTTCTTGAATTGAAGCCAAAGACAAATACTCTTTCATAGTAGCCGCAGGACTGCCGCCTATCATTAGCAATCTTTCCGCCACTTCGTCATAATATCCCGTTACCTCGTCATAAAGTTCTTCAAATTTTTCATGTAAGGTATAGAACATATTCCCTTTTACAAACCAATGATAGTTATGCAGCTTTATATAAAGAACTGCAAAGTTCGCTACTTGCTTATTAAGCGCCTTTTTTACATTATCCATAATTTCATTCCTCCTAAAAATTAGTATTGATATTTTCTAACCATAGAATACCATGAAAAGCAAAACAGAGTCAAGTTTAAAAATCTCTTTAATGTAATAAAATCACTTATCCTCGTCTTCTTGATAAATGCTGTCAATTATCTCATTCACGCTTTCTTCGGGCAAACCGCCTTCTAATAGCTGTTTTCTAAGAAGGTCTTTTTGAGATTCTGACTCTTGTGTCTTGTCTTCTATATCGGCGTCTATGTCGCGCTGGGCGACCGCTTCTTCTAAAACGTTAGCGCGGTCTTCCTCTATATCGGCGATTTTGGCTATTTTGGATAAATCTTCTTTTAAGGATGTAAGCCTTTGGGCGAATCTTTGGGATTCTTCTGAGACATCCTCAACCCTTGAAGACTGTAGCCTGTTAATCTCTTCTTTGATTTTTTGTATATCATTCTCAAGCAAAAAATTGCCTTTTTCGGCTTGTTTTTCCAAAAGCGAGGCAATCCGTGCCATAAAGTTTAAGGTCGCTTCATCCGATTCTTGACGCTTGATAAAATCTTTTTTTAGTTCTGCAAGTTGTCTTTCTATCGCCGCTACGCTGACGGCAAGCTCTGCGGACTTCGCGCCGTTTATTTCGTCTTTTATTATCTGCCTTATGCTGTCAATATCTATTTGGGGCTTATTGTTTTGGACAGCCGATTTTAATTGGTCAATATCTTGTGAGATTTTATTAAAGTCCAAAGTTTGTTTCAAGGCGTTGAGTTGCTCGCGTATTGAGGCTGTTTCCACTATAAAAGTGTTGTCAGTGTCGGCTTTGGAAACAAGAAAATTTTCTTTTAATTCGTTAATATGTTTTAAAAGCTGGCTATGCCCGTCGCTCTTATACGCCTTGATAATATTTTCTTGGTTTTGATTGAGTTGTTCTTTTATGGCGTTAAGTTCGTCGGATATATCTTGACGTGCCTGACCGTCAACCGCTATCGCGCTAGATGAAATTAGTTCTTTTAACTCGTTAAGTTCGTTGATTATCGCGACATCGCTTCTTTGGGCGGCGTCCTCAAAATATTGGTTAAGTTGTTCTTTTAGCGCGTTTATTTCAGCGGATAAGGCTTCGTTTTTTTCGTTTTGATATATATACTCGTCTTTTAGATTGGTAATCTCATTAAGCACTTCTATCATGCTTTCTCTAAAGACATTAATAGCCAAATCGCGAACGGAATCGTCCGCAGGGGCGATCGCCAATCTATTAATGCTTTCGTTGAGATTATCAAGATGTTGTTGAAGCTCGGTATAGTCAAGTTTAACCTTGTCCCCTTCGTGAATGACCGTAGGAATATTAATGGCTTTAATTTCGGCTTTTAACGCTTCAATTTCTTTTAGCAATTGCTCGTTATCTTGCAATGCCAATATTTCGGTCTTTTCGGTCAGCTGTTCTACTTGGTTGCCCAATAGCTCCAAAGTAGATGTTAAGACCGTTTGATAATCTTGATCTCCAATAAGGGCGTTTTTCTCAATAAGTTTTTGTAGGTTGTTAAGCCCGTCAACTATACTTTTGTAAGATTCTTCATTTCTCGTAGACGTAAGGGTGTTTTGCTCTATGAGCTTATGTAGGTTATTAAGCTCGACAACTATATCTTTATAAGACTCTTCTTTTTTCGTGGAAGCGAGGAGTTCTTTTAGGTTGCGAACTTCGGACAAAATTTCGGGGTCAAACTCGCCTTTTTGGATATAGATCTGTTCTTTTAGGGCTCTTACTTCATCCAATATCGCCTCATTGGTAACGCTATGGGTTTCCTCAAAGTCCGTATCAGTATAATCGGTTAACGCGCTAAACAGCTCTTTTAATTCGTTTACCGCGCTAAGCACCAATTCGTAATTAATATCTTTTGCCCTTAACTCTTCTTGCAAAATCAAAATTTGCGATTTTATGTATTCTAAATCAGGACCTGGATTTTTATGTTCTACTTCTTGCTTTAGGTCGGCAAGTTCTTGGATAAGCTCCGAATGCCTTTGTTCGCTCAAAACAACAATGCTGTCTTTTAGCTCGGACACTTTTTTTATCGCTTGGGTAATCTGCTCAACTATGGCGTCCATTTGGTCGCCAAAAACAGCCTTGATTTCGTCTATGACCGAATCAAGTTTGGACTGCAAATCTACTATCTTATCGGCGTCATTTTCTTTAATCAGTTTATGAAGCTCGTTAAGTTTGTCGGTTATGGATCTGTAATTGACTGACGGTCTTATCTTGCTGTAATCGTTAATAGGCACTATATCGCCTATTCTTAATGTGGAAAAGATTTCTTTGGCTTTTTCTAATCTCTCTTTAGTAAAATCTGATTGGTCGATTTCATAATCGTTGTTCGCTTCAATCAGATCATTAAATAGATTTTGATTGTATGTGACATATTGATTGTTTTGTAGCCTGTTCCTAAGTTTTAAAAACTTTTCGGCGACTTGGGGCAGTTCGTAAGTATTAGCACTTTCTAACTCAGCTTTTAACTCAAAATAATAATATATGTCCCTTTCCCTGTCCGCCGCCGTAGTGTTATAGATAAGCTCGGCGGCAATCTCGGGCGTCAAAATCGTGCCAAAAACTTTGTTGCGTATTCTATAAAAATCAGAAGCTATATCCTCGTGAACGCCCACAGGAAGCTCGGCAATCAATTCGTTAAATTTTGAGATTGCCGAAAGTTTGGCGTAAAGATTGCCTGTGGATATTATCTTTTTGAATTCAGAATATTCGTCTTTTAAATTGGAATAATCAATTTCGCCGTCTTCGTTAATATGCGAGATAGCGCTAAGTCCCAGCGCGTGCCTTATGCTCTTGATATAGGCAAGCACATCATCGTTTTTTAAAGAAACATTTCTAATTTGGTTGATAATATCGTTTAAAGACTCTTCGTCCTCGGTCTTAACATAATGCTCCGAACTTTTTGCGTTTAATTTGGTTTCAAGACGGTTAATATATTCTAATATCTGATTAAGATCTTGACCTTTAGTCTTGGCTTCTAATTGTTCTATTTTTTGATTGATTTTTTGGAGTTCCTCAAACAAAATACTTTGATCGGTCGCTTGGGACGCTTGGGGAGCTTGGGGCGCCTCTTGGTTTTGCCTATTCTTAGGCGCTTTGCCTAACGCGGCTAATTTCTCGTTTAGTTCTTCCTTTAGCGCGTTTAGCTGCCTCTGAATTTCTTGTGAGTGCTGCATTCTATAATTTTCCTCTCTTAGTTTTGCCAATTCGTTTAAAATCACTTCGTTGCCTGAGCTTTGGTTTGGAATAACAACATAAGGCATCGCGTTAGGCGCGTAAAAAGGCGCATTACCAGAAACTTCTCTTTTTCTTCTGTTTTCAAGCCGTTCTAGCTTGTCGCTTATATTTTTTAATAAAGTATTAATTTCTTCGGCGTCCGCGTCATCAATAGCGTCCACAGACACAGGTTGACTATAATCGTCAAATTGATAATCGTCGGAATAATCTTGATTGGAATAATCGTCGGAATATTCTTGGGTTTGATAATCGTCTTGAAAGTTAGTGTCCGCAAAATCTCCGCTGTAATCTTGATTGTCTTGGGATTGATAATAACTATCGTTATCAAGATCGCTCAAAAAATCGTCATAATCGAGAGAATTATCAATAAAATCGTCAGTTTGATTTTCTTCTGTGAAATCTGCGGAATTATCGTCTATAAAATCAATATTATCTTTTTTTCCAAAAAATGATCTTTTTTTATTTTTAGCCATATTTTCCTCAACTCAACGATCCGCATAATTTGTCATATTATATAGTATTTTGTCTATTTGTTCAACATAATAAATAATTTTAATATGGATATATTTAGTTAATTATAACATATTAATAATCAAAAATTAATAGATAAATAACCAAAAATCCAAATTAGTCAAAAAACTAAAAAAAGACTATGATAATTTAGCGCTTTAATAGGCTATTAGTTTGAAAATAAATTAACGATCTATGGCAATTGACTGTTAATATAATTGATTTGGAGGTTAAATTAATGTATAATAAATATTATTATATCAGAAATTTGATTATTATAATATAAATTAGGAGTTTGTTATGAGAGTGTATAATTTTTCACCCGGTCCCTCAACGCTTCCCCAAGAAGTCTTAACAAAAGCTCAAAAAGATTTGCTCAATTACGATAATTGCGGTTTTTCAGTAATGGAAATGAGTCATCGCTCAAAGCCCTACAAAGAAATAAACCAAAAAGCGCAAGATCTTTTAAGGGAACTTATGAATATTCCTGATAATTATGAGGTGATTTTTGTTCAAGGCGGCGCTACTACGCAGTTTGAGGCGGTGCCTCTTAACATAAGTGTCAACAAAAAGGCCGATTATGTTATTACGGGAAACTTCGCCAAAAAGGCCTACAAAGAGGCGCTTAAATACGGCGATATCGCGATTGCCGCAAGTAGCGAAGACCAGAATTTTACTTATATACCTAAGAATATCGTATTTAGAGACGGCATTGATTATGTTCATATTACGACCAATAATACTATCTTTGGAACTAAATACGCCAAATTGCCTAAGACAAGCGCTCCTATCGTAGCCGATATGTCGTCTAATATTTTAAGCGAAAAAATGGATGTCAATGAGTTTGGCGTTATTTACGCTGGAGCGCAAAAAAACCTTGGACCAGCGGGCGTTACCGTGGTAATTATAAGAAACGACCTTGTTGATAAAACGCACGAGCTATGCCCTACTATGCTCAAATGGTCCACGCATATAAAAGACCAAAGCTTATACAACACCCCGCCTTGCTGGTCTGTCTATGTTATGATGCTGGTTTTGGAATGGTTGAAAAACTCAGGCGGCGTTGAGTACATTCAAAAAGTCAATGAAGAAAAAGCTCAAATATTATATGATTTTATTGATAACTCGGACTTCTATGTCAATAAAGTTCAAAAAGAAGACCGCTCTATTATGAATATTCCTTTTACCACTCCTTCGCCTGAATTGGACGAGAAGTTTATAGCCGAAGCCGCCGAGAATGGTTTGAAACAGCTAAAAGGTCATAGACTGGTCGGCGGAATGAGAGCTTCTATTTATAACGCTATGCCGATAGAAGGCGTGAAAAAGCTGGTTGACTTTATGAAAAAGTTTGAGCTTGAAAATAAATAATCATTTTAATATTAAATAAATTCTTAAGGAGATATGAATATGTATTCTATCCTA
>DUVY01000014.1 GCA_012840805.1 Clostridiales bacterium
AAAAAACTCTTCGAAAAATACCGTCAAGACAATGAAAACAATTAAGACAACCGCAGTTATTGTTGTAATCAGTATCAACACTTTTTTTCTTTTTTGGTGGTTTCTCGTCATTTTTTTCACCGCCTTTTTCTATTTTCAATAGATAAGATTACCCAAATTCGCGGTCAAAAAATAATTGTTTCTATAATATAGTATAAGAAAATTGACAAATTCTGTCAATATGCCAAAAAAACACGGCAATATTATGCCGTGTTTTTTCACGATTAGCTTTTGTTTATGAAGTTTTACGCCAAAGTCTTAAACCGTATTATTTTTTTACGCCCAAAGCCTTGACTGCCTCTTTTACGAATTTTTCCATTTCCGCGACTTGATTGTTTTCCATAAACTCCACGATTTTTGAGCCGATAATAACCCCGTCAAAATATTTGCCTAACTCTTTTATATGCTCTATTTTGGATATGCCAAAACCTACGGCTTTGGGTAACTTGATAGGGTCGTAAATTTTATGGATTTTGTGGTCTATGGTGTCTCTTACGCCCGTAACCCCAAAAGAGCTTATGCAATAGACAAACCCAGAGGCTTGGTCGGTTATCATTTGGATTCTGTCCTTGGACGAAGGCGCGACCAGCGGGATATAGTCTATTCCGTGGTTTTTGGCATATGGAGCGAACTCGTCGCTTTCCTCAAAGGGCACATCGGGAATAATCACGCCGTCGCCGCCCGCCGCCTTTAGCCGCGCGAAAAACCTGTCCACGCCATAACAAAAAACCGTATTGGCGTATGCCATAACGACCAAAGGTATTTGGCTTTCTTTGCGGATTTTTTGGATAAGCGCTAGATAGTCTTCGGTAGCATAATTATTTTTTAGGGCTCTTTCGCCCGCTCTTACGATTGAGCCGCCGTCGGCGGACGGGTCGGAAAACGGAATGCCCAATTCCACTATCCCTACGCCCAATTGCTCCAATTTTAATACTGTTTCATAGGTTTTGTTCAAATCAGGGTCGCCCGCCATAATATATGTTATTAAGACTTTGCCCTTTTTGAACACATCGTCTATTCTACTCATAAAGCGTTTCTCCTTTATATCTTGCTATATGCGCCACATCTTTATCGCCTCTGCCCGAGAGATTGCAAACTATTATCTTGTCTTTGGACATCTTAGGCGCTTGCTCCAAAACATAGGCTACGGCGTGCGCGCTCTCTAGCGCGGGAATTATGCCCTCTATTTTGGACAGCTTTTCAAAAGCGTCCACAGCTTGATCGTCCGTTATGGCGTAATACTCCGCCCTTTTTATATCTTTAAGATAGCAATGCTCGGGACCTACGCCCGGATAGTCCAATCCCGCTGATATTGAGTAAACGGGCGCGATATTGCCGTATTCGTTTTGGACAAAATAGGTTTTCATACCGTGCAAAATTCCCGGCGTGCCCGTTGTCAGCGTCGCGGCGTGCTCGCCCGTGTCCAAACCCCTGCCTGCCGCTTCCAAACCCACAAGCCTTACGGACTTGTCTTCAATAAACTCATAAAACGCGCCTATGGCGTTGCTGCCTCCGCCCACGCAAGCGCAAATCAAATCGGGAAGTCTGCCTTCGGCTTGCAAAATCTGGCGCTTGATTTCTTGACCTATTACCTTTTGGAAATCCCTTACCATCTTAGGATAAGGATAAGGTCCTACCGCCGAACCGATTACATAAAAGGTATCGTTGACTCTGGCTACCCATTCTTTGAGCGCTTCGTTTACGGCGTCTTTGAGCGTTTGGGTGCCGCTGGTTACTGATACGACTTCGGCGCCCAAAAGTTTCATCCGATAGACATTAAGCGCCTGACGTTCGATGTCTTCCTTGCCCATAAATACAGCGCATTCCAAACCCAGCAACGCCGCCACCGTCGCGGTCGCCACGCCGTGCTGACCCGCGCCTGTTTCGGCAATTACTCGGGTTTTGCCCAGACGCTTCGCCATCAAAACCTGACCCAAAACATTGTTGATTTTGTGCGAGCCTGTGTGGTTTAGGTCTTCGCGCTTGAAATAAATCTTAGCCCCGCCCAACTCTTGAGTTAGTTTTTTGGCATAATACAAAAACGAAGGCCTGCCCGCGTAATTGGCGAGCAAGTCGTTAAACTCCGCCAAAAACTCGGGGTCGTTTATAAGCCTTTCATACTCTTGAGCTAGCTCTTTTAGCGCGGTCATGACGGTTTCGCCGACATACCGCCCGCCAAAAATTCCAAATCTTGTTTTATCCATTTCGTACCGCCTTTATTAATTGTTTTATTTTTGTTATATCTTTTTTGTCGTTAGTTTCAGCGCCGCTGCATATATCCACGCAATACGGCTTTAGTTTTTTAGCTTGGCGGATATTGTCAATATTAATCCCGCCCGCCAAAAATGTTTTGTTCAAATCAAAATTAATTAGTTTCCAATCAAAGCTTGTTCCGCTGCCGCCTTGTCGGCTGTCTAGCAAGATATAATTACTTTTTAAAATTTTGGGAATATTGTCTTTTATTTTATACGCCTTGATAACAGGCAATCCCAGCTTTTTTATCTCGTCTATATAATCTTGGTCTTCCTCGCCGTGTAGCTGTATCAAATCTATAACCCCCGCCTCGCGAATTTCTCTTATCTTGGCTGTCTCGGCGTTTTGAAAAACCCCGACCGCCTTGATTTTTGGGTTTAACGCTAACCTTAATCTTTTGGCTTGCTCGGGCTCTATCGCCCTTTTTGAAGCGGCTACAAAATTAAATCCTATATAATCAGGCAGATATTGATTGACTATATCTATATCGTCTAGCGTCTTCAAGCCGCAAATTTTTATCTTGCACATTTCACACCCTCAAGCTCTCTATCATTTGGCTTATTGACTTGCTCTTAGAAAACGCCGTTCCCACAAGCGCCGCGTCCACGCCCAAAGATTTTATGTATTTAGCGTCCTGAGGGCTTTTGATTCCGCTTTCGGACACTTTGATTACGGTATCGGGCAGGTATTTTATAAGCCTTTCGGTATTTTTTATGTCTGTCTCAAATGTTTTTAAGTTTCGGTTATTAATTCCTATGATGCGCGCGCCTAACTCTAGCGCCGTGTCAAGCTCGTCTTGGTCGTGGACTTCCACCAATACCTCTAGCCGCAAACTTTTAGCCAAATTATAAAAGCTTTTTAATCGCTCTTTGGTCAATATCGCGCAAATTAGTAGCATACAATCGGCTTCCATAGCGGCGGTTTTCAAAATGTCATACTCGTCTATAATAAAATCTTTTCGCAATACAGGCAAATTACTTAACCTTTTAAACTCCCGCAAATCCCGCTCATGTCCCAAAAAATATTTTCTTTCAGTCAAGATACTGACCGCCTGCGCGCCTAAAGTTTGGTTAGCAAAATCGTCTATTTTCAAATCTCGGTTCAACACGCCCGCCGACGGCGAGGCTTTTTTGCGCTCGGCGATTATGTTAAGCCTCGCTTGCTTTTGTATGCTTTTTGAAAAAGCTAAACTTGGCTTCCTAATTTCTAGCGTTTTTTCTAGCTCTTTAACGCTAAGATTGGCTTTTTCTTGCTTTAGTTGCTGTTTTTTGTTTTCTAAAACAGCTTGCAACAAATCATTTATTGGTTTCAATTATCAGTTCCTCTAATTTTTGTATCGCTGTGCCGCTGTCAATACTCTTAGCCGCCATTTGCGCGCATTCAATAATGGGCTTGGACAAAACCGCTTTGAGCGCCAAAGCGCTGTTCATAATAACAGTATCGCGCAAAGGCCCCTTTTCGCCTTGTAACACCCTTAGCGCTATTTGCTTATTGGTTTGGACATCGCCGCCTATTATATCTTGCAGGGCGCAACCCTCAAGCCCAAAATCTTTGGGCGTCAGGGTATAATGGACGACATTGCCGTCTTTAAACTCGCTTACATAGGTAACGCCCGATGGATTGACCTCGTCTAGACCGTTTTCGCCGTGAACGACTATCCCGCAAACAAGCCCCAATTTGCCCAAAGCCTCCGCCACAGGTCTTTGTAGCGCGCGGTCATACACGCCCAAAAGCGCGTAATTAGCGGACGCGGGATTGCTAAGCGGCCCTAGTATGTTAAATATAGAGCGAAAACCCAACTCTTTTCTGACCCCAGCGGCGTATTTCATTGAGGTATGATAAACCGGCGCAAACAAAAACGCTATGCCAATCTTGTCAAAAATCTCTTGCGTTCTTTGCGGCGGTATGTCAATCTTGACGCCCAGCGCCTCAAACACATCGGCGCTTCCGCATTTGGAAGAGACCGACTTGTTGCCGTGCTTGGCTACCTTGATTCCGCAACCCGCTGCCACCAGCGCGCTTATGGAAGACACATTAAAGGTGTTGTGCCCGTCGCCGCCTGTGCCCACTATGTCCAATGAGTTGCCGCCTTTTATTTTTACCGCCTTATCGCGCATCGCCATCGCCGAACCCAAAATTTCGTCCGAGGTTTCGCCCTTTAGCTTTAGCGCTGTCAAATACGAAGCCAAAACAATATCGCTTACTTCTCCGCTCATTATCTTGTTCATAGCGAAACGCGCGTCTTGGTATGTCAAGTTTTGTCTATCAGTTACCATTTTCAAAATCGCTTGCATTTTTTTAAACCTCCAAAAAATTTCGCAAAATCCGCTTGCCGTATTCCGTCAAAAACGAGCCGGGGCAAAATTGCAAGCCAAAAATTCTATGCCGCCGATGCCTAAGCGCCATTATCGCCCCCTCGCCGTCATAGGCTGTGGAAATCAATACGGGCGGGAGTTTGTCAATTATCAAAGAATGGTATCTGCCCGCTTTGATTGTGGGCGGCAGGTCTTTGAAAATCGGACAATCCAGCAATCTAACAGTGGAACTTTTTCCGTGCGTTATTCGACACATCGGCTTTATCTTTCCGCCAAAGGCAAGCCCAATTACTTGATGCCCTAGCCCGATTCCCAAAATAGCTGTTTTTTCGCCCAACCGCTTTACAAGCTCTATCAACAGCTTAGCGTCCTTTGGGTGTCCCGCCCCTGAGCCTATAACTATATGCGAGGGCGCCAAATCTATGATTTTTTCAATGTTCGCGTCTTGGTTTAGTAAGACCTTGGTTTTAGCATCAATTTCCGCCAAATATTGATAAAGGTTATACGCGAATCCGTCATTGTTGTCTATTAATATGGTCACCTTTTTATAAAACCTCTTTTTTAACAGCTTTGTTCCACCGCCGCCAAAACGGCTTGGGCTTTGCTCAACGTTTCTATATATTCTTTTTTGGGGTCGCTGTCTAACACAATGCCCGCGCCGCTTTGAACATTGATTGTGTCTTTGTATTTGACTACTGTCCTTATGGCGATACAGCAATCCATATTGCCGTTATAGCCCAAATAACATATAGCGCCGCCGTATATTCCGCGCCTGTGCGGCTCTAGCTCGCTTATAATCCGCATCGCTCTTGTTTTGGGCGCGCCCGACAAAGTGCCCGCGGGCAGCACGGCGCCCAAAGCGTCCAAAAAATGACAGTCTTTTTTGAGTCTGCCCGCTACCACGCTCGCAAGGTGCATTACATGCGAATACCGCTCCACGCTAAGATGATTTTTTACTTCTACGCTGCCAATTTCGGATATTTTGCCCAAATCATTTCTGCTAAGGTCCACTAGCATATTGTGCTCGGCTATCTCTTTTGGGTCGTTGAGTAGCTCCCGCTCCAAAGCCATATCCTCTTGCTCTGTCTGCCCGCGCGGCCTTGTGCCCGCTATGGGATAGGTAATTACTTGCTCGTTTTTTATATGGATTAGCGTCTCGGGCGAACAGCCCGCGATCTCCAACTCGTCCATTTTGATATAGTAAAGATAAGGCGAAGGGTTGATAGTTCTTAGTTTTCTATAAACCTCAAAAAGACCGCCTTTGTATCGGGCAAAAAACCGCATAGAAGGCACAACTTGAAATATTTCGCCAATCTTGATGTATTCTTGGGCTTTTTTTATGTTTTGAACATATTGTCTTTGGGTGATATTGGTTTCAAATCGCGGTTTTTTGCCCGAGGCGGTAGGCTGATAATCGATAGGGGTTTTTATGATCTCTTCCAATCTATCCAATACATTTTGGCATCTTTGATACTCTTCTTCTAGGTCGCCCGATGTATCCATATTGGCTATAAGATACAGATATTGCTCGTAATGGTCAAAGACAATGAGATTGTCAATAAACATCAATTTGATATCGGGCAAGTCGTCCAATCTAGGATAATCAAACACGACCGAATTATCAAAATAGCCCGCGCTTTCAAAGCCAAAATATCCCACAGCCCCGCCCGTAAACACAGGCAGACCTAAAACGCGAGGCGAAGTGTATTTGTTAAGCAATGTCTTCAAAGTCTCAATGGGATTATCAAAACTTTGAATTTGCCCGTCTTGTTTTAGATATAATTTGTTATCGGTAATTTCTACTTGGATACTTGGGTCAAGTCCCAAAAAAGAATATCTAGACCACCTTTTTTCTTTGACGCTTTCAAAAAGGTAATAATTTTGACTGTTTGCCGCTATTTTTTTCAACAGCAAAACAGGAGTATAAAAATCAGCGTAAATTTTTCTAAAAACTGGAACTTTGCCAAAATTTTGGCACAAGTCAAAAACTTGTTGCTTTAACACCTAATCTAATCTCCTCTACGACTATAACTAAACTAATCTAATCTATACTACCTAAAAATATAGTAATAGTATATTCGCCAAATACAAAAATGTCAATATATTTATAACAATTTTATTAATATTTTTTCAAAAAATTTTTATGGAAGATTGTAAAATGAAGTGCAACGGGTAAAAAAAAGATTCATAGTGAACCTTTATCTTTGTATAATAAGTTTGCAACACAAGATTATACAAAAGGAAAAGGCACTATGAATCAAGGACATTATAGCACAAAAAAGAGGAAGTATACACATTTAAA
>DUVY01000182.1 GCA_012840805.1 Clostridiales bacterium
ACCGAACGTCTATGGTACGATTGACCATCCAGTACACGCTTTAAACTTGAAAGAAAAATTTGAACGTATTAAGGAATCTCACCACGACGCGTGTATTGTTGGAATTGACGCTTGCTTAGGGAAAGAGGAATCCGTAGGTTCGATGGAATTAAGAGACGGTGCACTTGAACCGGGTAGTGGTATAGGCAGGACTCTACCTTCCATCGGTGATTATAATATTATTGGAGTGGTCAACGTTGGTGGCTCTATGGGATATGTAATGTTACGAAATACCCGCCTGAGCATTGTTATCAAAATGGCTAAAAGTATTACAGATTTTATCTTGCGGTCACTCGAAGCAAGGACAATTGAACAAGCGGCGGCAACGAAAGAGACAAGGGGGGTAAACACATGGGAGGCAAAATTTATATTGCTGGGCCAATGAGCGGATACGAAGAATTTAATTTTCCTGCGTTTTATAGAGCAGAAGAACTGCTGAGAAAGAGTTATGGGTATAAGCAAGTAGTCAACCCCGCCAAACTCCACCCCACCACCGATCTACCGTGGGCAGAATTTCTAAAACAAGACTTGCGGGAATTGATCGCCTGTGACGCAGTTTTCCTGCTCAAAGGTTGGGAGAAGTCACGAGGAGCCACACTCGAAGCGTTTGTGGCTTATATTTTGGGCTTACGCCTTTACAAGAACGAGCGACTTGAACTATACGAACCAGAAGAATTTCTGGCAGACCTAAATTTAGACTTACTTATAAGGGGGTACCGTTCTGATGAACATCCGGAAAGCTAGAGAAAGGTTAGGGCTAACCCTGAAAGATTTGGCGGAGTTGACAGGACTTAGTATAGCGACACTAAGCAACGTAGAAAACAAGAAAAAGGTAAAACCCGAAACATTGGCAAAAGTAGTTAACACTTTGATTGAGCTCGAGCATTATGAGATTGGGCTATAAATGTGTAAATTTGACGGGCGAGACCATAAGGAGGTGGTATGATGTGTAATCATGACTGGATCAAATGCGGGGATGAAAAAATATGTTTGTTGTGTGGACAAGTGGTTAAGACGGATGAACCTGCTCCAAGTACAACTGAAATGATTTTACCGATTAACCAAGTGTTACACGGGAACAGTTTAGAGGTTTTAAAAACCATAGAGGGCAATTCTGTAGATTCTATAGTGACAGACCCGCCTTATGAATTGGGGTTCATGGGGAAGAAATGGGATAGCACAGGGATTGCTTATAACGTAGAACTGTGGAAAGAATGTTTAAGGGTATTAAAGCCAGGTGGACATTTGTTAGCGTTTGGAGGTACAAGAACATACCATAGAATGACCTGTGCTATTGAGGACGCTGGGTTTGAAATTAGAGATTGTATTCAATGGATTTATGGTAGTGGGTTTCCTAAGAGTCGCGATATATCTAAGGTTATAGATAAGAGAGAAGGGTATTGGAGAGGCAAGGCAGGTAAGAAATTAACTGAAAATGGCTCAATGGTAAGCGGAAACTACGAAAGAAGCCCTAAAGGCGAACCCGTGACCACCTTAGCTAAACAATGGGATGGCTGGGGTACTGCCTTGAAACCCGCCAATGAACCGATTGTGCTTGCCAGAAAGCCTTTGAGCGAAAAGACTATTGCGGAAAACGTGATGAAGTGGGGTACAGGTGGGCTGAACGTTGGTGGGTGTAGGATAGAGTATCAATCAGAAGAGGATTTTGAGAGCGCGAAAGGTGGAGATTCTGGCTCTACTAAATGCAATATTTTTTCCGCTAACGGCAAAAAGCAAAGCGAAAAAATAACCCCTCTG
>DUVY01000167.1 GCA_012840805.1 Clostridiales bacterium
ACCATATCAGGTTTAATTAAACCTTCAAAGGGATCCATTACTTTCAAGGGGAAGAAAATTGAAGGAATGAGTGCACCAGAAATAGTTAAATTAGGTATTTCTCATGTACCTGAAGGAAGACGTATCTTTCCTGATATGACTGTTCTGGAAAATCTTGAACTTGGAGCATTTTTAAGGAAGGATAAAGAAGAAATAAAAAAAGATATGGAACTTGTTTATTCCAGGTTTCCTATACTAAAAACCAGGAGCAAACAAAATGCAGGCACCTTAAGCGGTGGAGAGCAGCAAATGCTTGCTATAGGGAGAGCTCTTATGACAAGACCTGAACTGCTTCTTATGGATGAGCCCTCCATGGGATTAGCTCCTCTCCTGGTGAATGAAATTTTCTCAATAATTAAGGAAATTAATAAGCAAGGTACTACTATTCTTTTAGTTGAACAAAACGCCAATGTTGCTCTGTCAATTGCTCACAGAGCTTATGTTATAGAAACTGGATCAATAGTATTAGAAGGTTCTGGTAAGGAACTTGCTAATAGTGATCAAATTAAAAAAGCTTATTTAGGAGGGTAAATTATATGAATGTTAGAAGTAGAATGACCAGTAATCCACACATAATTTCTCCTGATGCAACAATAGCAGAAGCATTGGAACTAATGAGGAAGAATAATGTAAGAAGGTTGCCGGTAGTAAAAAACGGAGCACTTGTAGGAATAGTCACCGAAAGGGAAATCCAGGAGGTTTCTCCTTCTAAAGCTACAACATTAAGTATTTTCGAACTTAATTACCTTTTGTCAAAAACCAAAGTTAGTGCAGTAATGACAAAAGATGTAATAACAGTAACTCCAGACACTCTCCTAGAAGAAGCAGCAGTGCTTATGAGAGACAACAGGATAGGAGCTCTTCCTGTTGTTGAAAGTAACAAGGTTGTTGGTATAATTACAGAAACAAATATTTTTGATGCCTTTGTTGATTTGTTAGGTTTTAGAGAAATCGGAACAAGAATAACAGTCGAAGTTGAAGATACCCCTGGAATACTAGCAGACGTTGCAGGGGTAATTAAAGGCTTTGGCGCAAACATTACTCATCTTGTAGTTTACAGAAGTAGTTTGGGGAAAAGTGTAATTGTAATCAGGGTTAATACAACCAACACTGATGATATGATTATCGCTCTTGAAAAACAAAATTATAAAGTAACATCTATATTGAAGAACGGAGACATTTAATGTGATTTAACAACGAAGTAATGCCTATGGAATTACTTCGTTGTTAATACCTTCTTAGTATCATCATAACTATAGGATAAACGAAGCTAACCAATGTTAATAATACTATACCTATAGCAGCTCGTTTATTTTTTTTCTTCCAATTGTACCTGGCAAAAGTTAGCAAATAATAAGATATTAATCCCAGGGCAAAGACTATAATATAAAACATAATTGTTCAACTCCTATTTTTTGCCTTATTCCTGTACCTAATTTTAATTTCTAAACCTTCTTAGAACTTCTTTATCAGATCATTCCATTAATTTAGATCCTTCTGTCGTAATTACAGGTGAGCTCTTCAAAAGGGTTCCTGTTCTTCGAATGTTAAAATTAATTTTTACATTAACTTCAGATTCTTTAAATTTATTTATCCAATTGAAATCTTCCCATTCTTGTATAGTTCTGAAATGCGAACTCACTTTTCTGCCAAAACCAAATATGTCCACTCCCCATTCTTTGCACTTATCAATCAAAGAATTAATGCCACCTTCAAAGATTTTGATTACAGCGTCTTCTAGCACTGTTCTAAGTGGCTCTTCCTCATAATTCATGCGACTTTGTATTGCCAAAACATCACCTTCCAGGATGATATTAACACTTACAAATACTTTACCACCTTTTATCTCTGTCTTTATTTTTGGCTTTCTTTCCATTCTTATGTCAATAGGTATAAAATTTTTTGGATGATGTGGATCTTCAATACTAAAATTCCCCCTTCTAAATTGTCCGGTAATTAAATTCAACATTCTGGTTTCTTCCCCTGTTAGTTCACCTATCATTTTATCTCCATCAAAAACAGCAGTACCATAAAATTCAACTTTTCCACCTCCTTTTCTTGGAAGCTCACCTGCAATATATTCTTTTTTTTCATTAACTTCAGTTTTTTGCTCATTAGCTATTTCTATAAATTTTTCCATATCATTAATACTACCTAAAGTTGCTATAGGCTGTCTATACGTTGACTTTAAGCCAGAATAAAAATCAGACAATGTTACATGAGGTATGTAACCTATCTCTGATGTTCCCTCTACTAAAAGTTCTAGTGCTTTAGATATTGCGTTACCCTCTATAGGCTCATATTCCTCTAAGAATTCAAATGCACTGCATTTTGATACAATCACATGCATCGAACGTCTTACTTGCCTAAACCTGACTGCAGGGGCTATATAAGTGGTTACACCTGTTTTAGCAATTTCCTCAGAAAAAACCAATACTTTTGTATGCATAAAGTTTACCTCACGAGCAAGGGAAGTATTAATCATATTTATCCCTGTAAAAAATGTAGGTGCATCAATAGTTAGGATTTCATAATCTGTGCCTACGGCTCCTCCTTCACCGCTA
>DUVY01000015.1 GCA_012840805.1 Clostridiales bacterium
ATAGGTTTGTTTTTGGGATATCCGTTTGACGATGTATTGGACTTTATAAAAAAGGACAAGAGATGTTATTTTTGCGGTTATTGGAAAGTTTTTAATAATCCCCAAGAAGCGCTTAAGATTATGGACGCTTATGACCTTGCCAAAACGGAAATTATCAATGAATGCTTAAAAGGCAAAGAATATTTTGAAATCACATATAATTATTAGGAGGTTTTTTTATGTCAAAAGTATTAATAATATATTGGTCGGGAACGGGCAATACCGAAAAAATGGCGCAGTTGATATCCCAAGGCGCAAAGAGCGCGGGAGCGGAGGTTGAACTGTTAAATGTAGCGCTTGCCGAGCCCGATATGGTGGATGATTACGATGTTATTGCTTTGGGCTCGCCATCTATGGGCGTTGAGGTCATAGAGGAAGAAGAGATGGAGCCATTTGTGGAAGACATAAAAGACAAAGTTTCGGGCAAAAAAATTGCTTTGTTTGGCTCGTATGATTGGGGCGATGGCGAATGGATGAGAGATTGGCAAGAGCGGATGAGCAAGTATGGCGCGCAAGTGATAGACGCTGTAATAACCCGCGAGGCGCCCGAAGGCGAGAGCGAACAAGAATGCGTCAATCTAGGCGTCAAATTGGCTACGCTTTAAAATATAATTTAGGCGTCAACTTAGCATTACCCCAAAAAAAGATAAGCCGTTTTTAAAAACGGCTTTTTAAATACGAGATTGGAATTAATTTAATATAGATTTATATAATAAAGACAGTATTTATACTCATATTGTTACATAATAATTACTAAAATTACAAATTCTATAAAAGACAAAATTAGAAAAGAAAAAATGTGTAAGACTATCACTTTACAAGCTCTTAAATATATGGTAAAATTTTTTATAGTGAATATATTATCAATCTTATTGAAAACAAACAAGAAAATTAATATTTAATTTTAAGGAGAATGAAATGAAAAAGATTATTACTTCTATACTGGCTATAATGACATCTATAATGTTGGTTTTTGGCATTACAGGATGCGATAAAAAACCTGCCACAAGCTCCGCGACCGCTTACGATGTTGTGCATGGGAGCTATCTAGGCGTAGTGGATATTACTGTTAATAAGGACGGAAAAGTAACAGCTATTAAAGTTGACGAAATTTTCTTCCCTGAGAGCTGGGCAAAAAGAGCGTCCGATGGCGAAAACGCCTCATTTACTAATGAATGGACTGATAGCGAGGAGAAAGTTGTTTACGCCAAATATATAAGAATCGGCGACAAATACTTTGAAGCCAAGGGCGAAGTTTCCACAACTAGAAGCGTTAAGCCTGTTTGGGAAGAGATTGACGGCGATATTACGGACTTAGAAAAAGAGCTCAAGGATAGCGCGGATGTTAGGGATTGGTATTACAAGGCTGTCAAGGATGGAGAGGTTGCTATTGTAAAAGCTGTTGAAGACGGCTTTGAAGACGAAAAAAACCCCGCTGATAACGATTATGGCAGCATGTTCAAATCGGAAAGCTCTTATTGGCCCGGAGGAGAAGAAGTAAAAGGCTGGAAAGGAAATATTAAGGCTATAGAAGATTATGTGAAAGAACACGGCGCGGGCTTTGAAATAGGTGATCTTGATAAAGACGATGAAACCGGAACATGGTGGATTGGCGATGTTGATACGGGCGCTTCTTTGACGGACTTTGTAGATTATATGGAAGTTGTTAAAGACGCTTACCAAAAAGCGATGAAAGTTTATCAATAAAAAACCCAAAGGAATAAAATAAAAAAGCATTAACCAAAAAGGTTAATGCTTTTTTATTTGTTTATAATAAGATTTATATCAATAAAAATTAATAAAAAGTTAAACCAAGATTACATAAAAATAGGTTATAATAGTAACAAGGGAGTGAAATAAATGACTGTATTATAATCAAACAAAAGGCGTATATAATGTTCTTTTTGGGGTTTATATTAGCGATTTTGGGGGTGTTAATTGCTTTTGGGATTACCCAAATGAAAACCAAAAAATACAGCCAACAGCGAAAAGAACAATAAATTAAATTATTAAAAACTAAAAAAAGCAATGTCTTTAAAAACATTGCTTTTTTATTATTATTGCTTCTTTGTGATTTGGTACCCTTGCGGGGTATCTATTATTATATAACCTTTTGAGTTAATCTGATTTCTAAGCTCGTCCGCTAAAGTGTAATCTTTGGCTTGTTTTACTTGCAGTCTTAGCTTAGCAAGTTCTTGAATTTCTTGCGGGATATCTTGCGGGGCGTCTTGCTGAGTTTGGCTTACAGACTGCTCCAACTTTAATCCTAGCACCCTATCGGCGTATAAGGCAAAGTCATACACGGCTTTAGATTTGGGTTCTTTTAGCGCGATCCACAAAACGCCCAAAGCAAGCGGGATGTTTAAGTCGTCATTGACAGCTTCGTCAAACTTTTTTTGATAGTCTTTTAAAGCGTCTTTATTAGCGTCTTGCGCGTTTTTATGCGCTTGCAACTGCTCGATTAATCTTTTGCGCGCCGTTTTGGCGGCTTCTATTCCCTCAAAAGTAAAGTTCAGCTTTTTTCGATAATGCGTATTAAGGCAAAAATACCTAAAGTCCATAGGGTCATAGCCGCGTTTTTCCAAATCGCTTATGGTGTAAGTGTTGCCTAAGGATTTGGACATCTTGCCGTTATCCACCATCATAAATTCGCCGTGCATCCAATATCTAACAGCGGGCTTGCCCGTAAGCGCTTCGCTTTGGGCAATCTCGTTTTCGTGGTGAATGGGTATATGGTCCACGCCGCCGCTGTGTATATCAAATTGGTCGCCCAAAAGCTCTTTGCCTAAAGCCGAGCATTCTATATGCCAGCCCGGATAACCCATACCCCAAGGGCTTTGCCATTGCATTATATGTTCTTTGGACGCTTTTTTCCACAGCGCGAAGTCATAAGGATTGCGCTTTTCGGGATTGATTTCCACTCGCGCGCCCGCTATTTGCTCGTACAGGTTAATTCCGCTTAGCTTGCCATAATCATCAAATTTTGAGATATCAAAATAAATCCCGTCCGATATCTCATAACCGTAGCCTCTTTCAACAAGGTGTTGGACAAAGTCAATCATTTGATTGATATAATCGGTGGCTTTGGGCGTGTATTCGGGGCGCTCAATATTGAGTTTTTCCAAGTCCTCAAAAAAGACTTTAGTATAATATTCGGCTATCTCATAAGGCGAGCGGTTTTGCCTTTTGGCTTCGCTTTGGATTTTGTCCTCGCCCGTGTCGCTGTCCGATTCAAGATGGCCCACATCGGTAATGTTCATAACGCCTTTTAGCCGATAGCCGTTGTGTTTTAACACCCGTCTTAATATATCCATAAAGATATAAGTCCGCATATTGCCTATATGAGCGTAATTATAAACGGTCGGGCCGCACGAATACATACTGACTTCGCCTTCTTTTAAAGGTTTAAATATTTCTTTTTTTCGGGTCAATGTGTTATAAAGTTTGAGCATATTATTTACCTTTTTCCAACATTTCTATACGATTATTAAGTTTTTCAATTTCGCTATTAAGCCGCGCGAACTCTTTCATCAAAGGGTCGGGGAAGGTCTGGTCAAGGTCGTCCGTTCTTTTGCCGTATCTTCGCACAACCCTGCCCGGAATACCCACCACTGTGCTATCGGACGGCACATCTTTTAGCACCACGCTGCCCGAGCCGATTTTGCTTCTAGTGCCAATTGTGATAGGTCCTAAAACTTTGGCGCCCGCGCTTACCATTACATTATCTTCCAAGGTGGGATGGCGCTTGCCTGTATCCTTGCCCGTGCCGCCTAAGGTTACGCCTTGATAAAGCGTGCAGTTTTTGCCTATGATTGTGGTCTCGCCTATGACAACGCCCGCGCCGTGGTCTATAAACAATCCGCCGTCTATTTCGGCGGCGGGATGAATCTCAATGCCCGTAAAAAAGCGGACAATTTGACTAATAATTCTCGCCAAAAGCTTTAGCTTTAATTTTTTATATACAAAATGCGCGAGCCTATATCCCAAGACGGCGTGAAATCCCGAATAAGTTAAGATAACCTCAAGTTTGCTTTTCGCGGCGGGGTCGTTTCTTAACGCCGCGTTTAGATCCATTTTTATCTTTCCCATATTATTTCTCAATAATTATTTTTTATAATAAATTATATGCCCAGAGGACGCGTTAAGGATAATTTTGATAGCTTATAAATTCTATTTAAGCGTTTTGGTATAACTATTTAGTTATCGTATTGGGATTTCGTGTTTCAATTTTTTGTCCTTTGGGGTTATTTATATCGCCGCGCCTATCTTAATATGAATATGGCTTGCGGCTATGAGTTCGGCAACATTTGGTTATAAGAAAATAATAAAATTTGGTTCTTTAACCAACAAAACCTTATTGCAAGTTCCAAATTTTTCCTATTTTTAAATAGCATTACCATTATATATTAGCAATATTATAAAGTCAACGAACGGACAAAACAACCAAATACAGCCCAAAATAAGTCAATATAAAAATAATGTAGAAACTTAACCGTCAAATCATTTACATTTGTTTTTATTGTGTTATTATATCTATAATCATTTTCTAAATTTTGGGAGTTATCGGCTATGAGCGCGTTTTGGCAGGCGTGGGGTTATTTCAAAAAGCATTGGTTTGTTTTTGTATTTTGTTTTTTCTTGGGCTATTTTTTTATTTTTATCGCGCAAGTCATTCCACAAGTGCTTCAGCTAATATTAGATAAAGTAATAATGCCTGCGCTAGGCAAAACCAATATAAAAGAATCATCTAGCATTTTTTTGCCTCTTTTAAACAAAATTGTAGGCGATAGCGCAGATTTAACAAAAAGTTTGATAACGCTTGTAGTTCTTTTGCTCCTTTTGGCGTTTACGCGGCATATCACGCATTATATCCGCTGGAATTTGGCGCATACCAGGGCGGTTGATTGCGAAAGGGATTTGCGAAACGCGGCGTTTAGGAAGATTATTACCCAAAACTCAATGACGCTTAACCGTTACACGAGCGGCGAGCTTTTGAGCATAGCCCAATCCGATGTGATAATGATAAAGGATATGTTTATCCATTATATCCCGCTTACCTTAGAAAGTTTTATGCATGTATTTTTGGCGGTGTTTTTTATTACGCGCATTAATTGGTATTTGGCTATTTTACCGCTTTGCGTTGGCGTCGCTATGGCAATTACTTCCCGCGTTAATATGAAAAAAATGCGCCAAATCTATAATGAAATCAGAAACCGATCTATAGATTTGAACTCGTGCGTGCAAGAAAATATCAACGGCATACGCATTGTAAAGGCATATGCCGCCGAAGGACAAGAAATCAAAAAGTTTGACCAAAGAAACGAAAATTATAAAAACGCGTATTTCAAACATACCCAAGTATGGAGCAAGTTTAACGCGCTGTTCGCGTCTTTTGCCCAAATCGCTTATCTAGGCTCAATAATTATCGCTATATTTTTGGGCTTAGATGGCAAAGTGACGATAGGCGAGTTTGGCTCGTTTGTATATTACATAGGCAGCATTACCAATCCGCTTATAAATATGTCCTATCATGTGAGCCAATTGCAGCAGTCTTTGGTTTGCGCTGATAGATTGTTTACTTTTATAAATACAAACAATATGATAGCGGACGCCGAAGACGCGATTAGCATAAAAGAAAAGCCCAATTTGGCAATTGAAAGCGCCAGCCTTACCATAGACAATAAACCTATCTTGACAGATATTAATCTAGAGTTGCCTTACGGCAAAAAGCTGGGCATAATGGGCAAAACGGGCTCGGGCAAATCCTCGCTTTTGAAGCTTATGACAAGGTTTTATGATGTAACCAAGGGCGCGGTTTTGATTAACGGCGCGGACATTAGAAAAATCAAGCTAGAAGATGTAAGGTTGCAATTTGGATATGTGATGCAGGATGTGTTTTTGTTTTCCAACACAATAGACGCCAATATCGCTTTTTTCAACCCTGATATCTCTCACGAAGAGGTTATAAAAGCCGCCAAAGCCGCCCAAGCTCACGATTTTATAATGGATATGCCGCAAGGATACGATACCATAGTGGGCGAAAGGGGCGTAGGATTGTCGGGCGGACAAAAACAAAGGGTCTCGATCGCAAGAGCCTTGTTAAAAGACGCGCCCATATTATTGTTAGACGATGCCACAAGCGCGCTTGATTTGCAGACCGAGAGATTAATTTTGCGATCATTAAGCGAAGAATACGCGGACAAGACGCTTGTAATAACGGCGCACAGGGCGGCGTCAGTGCGATTTTGCGATGAGATAATTTATCTGGAAGACGGCAAGATTGTAGAGCGCGGCACTCATGAGGAGTTAATGCACCTAAACGGTAGGTATGCCGATATATACAAAAAACAGCAGGCGACCTTAAGGGAGATTGCGTAAAATGGCGCGGAACAGATATTTTGAAGACGAGGCGCTGGAAGCGAAGTTTAACGGCAAAATGATTTTGCGCGTTTTGTCGTATATCAAGCCCTATAAAAAGACTTTTATAACCGTAACTGTCTTTATGATAATTTTGGGCGCAATCGCGCTTTTGCCGTCGTATTTTAACCGCATTATCATAGACAAGATTTTGGATGTCAAAGGCAGAGTTCCACATTATGTTACGCTTGCCATAGTTATTTTAATAGCTTGGGCGCTGGTAGCGGTAAGCGATATATTGTTTAACTTGGTCAAAACCCGCGCATTGACCAAAAATTCTTATAAAATCGTAAGGGATTTGCGCGGCGAACTCTTTAGACATCTTCAAAAACTATCTTTTGATTATTTTGACTCAAGACCAGCGGGCAAAATTTTGGTCAGAGTCACTAACTATATTGACGAACTTGCCAATATTTTGTCGGGCACGGTCATAGGCTTTGTGACGGATAGCATTAAGACTATTTTGATATTGGGCTTTTTGTATGTCTTGGATTATAGATTCGCGCTTATAGTGACCGCGGCTATGGTCCCGCTTAGTTTTTCATTGGTATTTTTGCGCTCAAAGATTCACCTAAGATGGCGGCATATGCGAAATAAATCAAGTAACCGCACCGCTTATATAGCCGAAAACATTAACGGCATAGCCGTAACAAAGGCGTTTAACCGTATTGACGCCAATTGCCAGACCTATGACGAACTAAACGCGATATGCAACAAAAGCTGGGCAAATGTGATTAGGCTCAATGAGTTGTTTTTTCCTGTTATGGACGCCTTTTGGAATATTGGTCAAATGGGTATTTATGTCGCGGCGTATTTGATTGCCATAAATTTTGGGACTCAGAGTATTTCGCCTGGACTGTTGATAAGCTTTGCGGGATATTTGGGCTTATTTTTTCAGCCGCTTAATAACATCTCTAATTATGTGCAGCAGCTTTCGGTAGCAAGCTCTAACCTAGAAAGAATTTTTGAGACAATGGACACTCCCCCGTCCATTACGGACCGCGAAGACGCCTATGATTTACCGCAGATACAAGGGCATGTCAAGTTTGAAAATGTTGATTTCGCCTATGAAAAAGGCAATAATATTTTGGAAAACTTTAATCTAGAAGTGCCTTTGGGCAAAAGCGTGGCTTTGGTAGGGCCTACGGGCGCGGGCAAGACGACCATTGTCAATCTTTTGAGCAGGTTTTACGAGCCGACTAGCGGCAGAGTTTTGATAGACGGTCACGATATTAATAATGTGAAACTTTATTCGCTAAGAAGCCAAGTGGGCGTGATGATGCAAGATTCGTTTATATTCAGCGGTACGATTATGGATAATATAAGATATGCCCGCCCCGACGCAACAGACGAAGAATGTATCAATGCCGCCAAAGCGGCTTCGCTTCACGAATACATAATGCGCTACCCCGACGGGTATAATCACGTATTAGGCGAAAAAGGCGCGGGGCTTTCGGGTGGCGAGATACAATTGCTGTCTTTTGCGCGCACTATTCTTTGCGACCCTAAGATATTGATTTTGGACGAGGCTACAAGCTCGGTGGACACCGAAACCGAAATCAAAATTCAACAAGTTTTGGAAAAGATATTAAAAAACCGCACCAGCTTTATAATAGCTCATAGATTATCTACTATTCGCAAAGCCGATTGCATATTATATATAAGCAATAAAGGAATCTTAGAAGCGGGCTCGCATCAAGAGCTTATGGCGAAAAAGGGCGCGTATTACCGTTTACAGACAAAAAATTAATATCGTGATATAATCTTGATAATAAGTATTTTTAGAGGTTTTTTGCTATGACTCAAAAACAAATAAAAGAATTTGATTGTTTGAGCATTGAATACCAAAATAAACCCAGCTTACTAGTCCGAACATATAATAATCCCAGATGCGCCGTGATTGTAATGGATATGGTTGCGGGCTTTTGCGAAAAGGGCGCGCTATACAGTCCAAGACTAAAAAATCTAGTGGATAGGGTGGCGAGCGCTTTGGATTATTTGCCCGAGGCGGTCAAGTTCTTTCTAAACGACACTCACACGCCCGATTCTTTGGAGTTTTCTAGTTACCCTAAGCATTGCCATACGCCTGAAGAAAGACAAATAGCGGGCGTCTTGTCAAGAGTAAAGGGCATAGTCATAGAAAAAGACAGCACCAACGGCATTTTTAGTTTTTTGAAATACGCCGATGTCAATCTATACGACAATTTTCTTATTATGGGCAATTGCACGGATATTTGTGTTTTGCAGTTTGCCCTGTCCCTAAGAGCCTACTTTAACGAAATCAAAAAAACCGCTAATGTGCTGGTCTTTACGGATTATGTGGACACTTTTGACTCGCCTTTGCATAACGCCGAGTTAATGCAAGTGTTTGCTTTGAAGAATATGGAACAGTCAGGCGTAAAAATATTCAAAAATTTGGTCTAAAAAAAGCGGCTAAAAAAGCCGCTGTTTTTTATTTTACATTTTCTATTTTCAAAATATTGGTATTTCCCGAGATTCCCACGGGCACGCCCGCGGTTATTACCACGATATCGCCTTTTTTGACTATGCCGGTCTTTTTGGCGCAGTCTATGGCGTGCGCAAATAACAAGTCGGTGTTTTTTTGCGTTACGCCCAAAACAGGCGTAACGCCCCAGCTTAGCGATAGTTTGTGATAGACTTTTTGGTTAGTGGTTACGGCAATTATGGGCGGCGCGGGTCTGAAACTGCTTATCATCCTAGCTGTCGAGCCGCTTTGGGTAACCACTAAGATTGCCGTCGCGTTTAAGTCCATAGCCGCGGCGCAGGTGGCGTGCGATACCGCGTCCGCGATATTGTTTATATTGACTTCCAAAGCGTTAAAATGTTTCTTAAATTCAATAGTGCTTTCGGCGTAGCTCGCGATAGAAGCCATTGTCTTGACGGTATGAAGCGGATAATCGCCGATAGCTGTCTCGCCGCTTAGCATTATAGCGCTTGTGCCGTCAAAGACCGCGTTGGCTATATCCGAGATTTCCGCGCGGGTGGGCTTGGGCGCGTGGATCATAGATTCTAGCATCTGGGTCGCGGTAATAACTTTTTTTGCCGCGCGATAACATTTTTTGATAATATTTTTTTGGATAGAGGGAAGTTGCTCAAACGGGATTTCCACGCCCATATCGCCTCGGGCTATCATAATCCCATCCGAATAACGCAAAATTTCGTCTATATTATTGACGCCCTCGCGATTTTCTATCTTGGCGATAATTTCTATATCTTCCCCGCCGTTGCGGTTTAAAAGATTGCGAACTTCCTTTACATCGTCAGCTGAACGCACAAACGACATAGCGATATAATCCACATCCTGCTTTACACCAAAAATCAAATCCTCTTCGTCTTGTTTGGACAGATAAGGCATATTAATATGGCAATTGGGGATATTAAGGCTTTTATTATTGGTCAAAATTCCGCCTTCTATTACCGAGCAGACGATATTATTATTTTCTATTGTTTCAACTTCCAACTCAATAAGCCCGTCGTTTAGCAAAATCATCGCGCCGGGCTGTATGCAAAGGGGAAGCTTTTTGTATGTAATGCTTACTCTTTGATTATCGCCTTGTATATCTTCGGTAGTTAAGACAAATTTTTGGCCTTTTTCCAAAAAGACTTTGGAATTTTCAAAAGTCTTGATTCTGATTTCGGGGCCTTTGGTGTCCAGCATAATAGCTATGGGCAGGTTAAGCTGGTCTCTTAGTTTTTTGACCATTTTGATTCTTCTTTCGTGCGCGTCGTAGGACTCGTGCGAAAAATTAAGGCGGGCTATGTTAATGCCTGCCAGCATCAGCTTTTTTAATGTATTCTCGTCGTCGGTCTTGGGACCCAAAGTGCATATAATTTTGGTTTTTCTAACCATAAAAACTCCTAAGATTTTTTTACTGTGATTATCCGTTTAAATTATAGCATACCTTAACGCCAAAAACCAAACGGCAATCTTATGCTTTTGTTTTATTTATATGATAAAATTTCCAACGATTTTGGGTTGATAATTGTAATAATAGTGAAAGGATAAAATCACAGGAGAGATAAGATATGAAAAAGATTTTGCAAAAAACGCTAGCGCTGATTTTCGCGATAAGCATATTGGGCGGCGTTTTTTACGGATGCGACAGTTGGGCAAATACGGACTTGAGCTATGTGAGCATAAGAATTAATCCCGAGTTAGAGCTTGTAGTCAATGGCAAGAATAGCATTACAGCTGTCAATACGCTTAACGAAGACGCCGAAACTTTGCTCGCGGATGTTTCAATCACGGATATGCCGCTAGAGGACGGCGCGGAATTAATAGTCAAATTGGCGACAGAAGCAGGATTTATTGATGTCGACTCTGATAACGAAGTGTTTATTGATGTGGTGACCGACGAGGACGACGAAAACCCAAACCAAGAAAGATTAACCAAAAGAGAGCAAATCAGAAAAAAACTGCAAGAGCGTATTAATAGGTTCTTTGACAACAACGGCATTTTTGGAAGAGTTAGCCAAGAGACTTTAACACAATATCTTGAAGACGCTCAAAATTTAGGCGTTTCGCCCGGCAAATTAAAATTGATTATGAGAGCGCTTGATCTTAATCCGGATTTGACGCTGGACGATATCAAGGACAAAGAAGTTAAGGAAATTGTCCAATTAATCAGGGACAACATAAAAGACGAAGATTTTGGCTATACCGTTAGGCAAGAATATAAGGCAGCAAGGCAACAACTAAAAAATAAATACGCCCATATGTTTGAGCTACAAAACCAAATAAAAGAATTAAGAGCGCGACTTAATGACTTTGACGGGACGGATTTAGAAAAAGAGCTTTTGGAGCAAGAATTAAATACCAAAGTTGAAGAACATAAAACGCTCAAAAAGCAATACGAACAAGAAAAGAGCCAATTAAAAGAGCGGTTTAAAGCTCAAGCCAAAGAAGTCAAAGAGACCAAAAAAAGAGAACTGGAACAGAGAAAGGAGCAATTTAAAAACAAGTTAGAACAGCGCAAACAGGAATTTGAGAAAAACAAAGAACAAATCAAAGAACAAATCAATAATTGGAGAAAAAGGCAAAACAAACAAAACAGATAAAGGTCTTGAAGTCAAGAATGGTTTAGGGATATAATTAGCGTATAATAATCTATCCATAAGGTATTAAATGATTAACAAACATCTGACAAGGTTAAGGCAGGGCGACAACTCTGCCTTGACGGATATGATACAGCACCGCGTCGTCTTCCAACCTGTCCGTTTTATCCAAATACTTCTCCAAAAACTTATTGATTACCTGTTCTATTAGTTTGCCTTTGGCGCGGTAATCTTCAAAAATCGCTCTAGCGTCTTGATTGATATATTCTATTGACTTGACTTTTTCAAAATGATTGACCGTTATGGCTATTGACGAATTGATGTCAATAAAAACAGTCATATAATCGGAATTCATATACCCGAAAAACGAAACAACGCCGACCGACAAAAATATCAAAACAGCGAAAGCGCTAGCGCAAAACGCCTAGACCAACCAAAAGATTGTCTTGTCTGGGTTACCGAGGATCAATTGCAAAATATGAGCATTGGAGAATTGAGAAGATTATTAAAAGATTTGAACGACAATAGAGCGGGCGGCGGCAATCAATCAGAAAACGGCGGCAAAGGACAGGGCAGGCGTTAATAAATTTGACAGTCAAATATAGAACAATTAGAATATAAGATAAATTCGCTGTTATAATTTTACGACAATAATACAAAAGAAAAAGGAAAGGATATGAGCAAGATTTTTGTTATAGGAAGCGTCAATATGGATTTGGTAATTTGCGTCGACCGCATGCCCAAAAGCGGCGAGACCCTAAGCGGCTATGGCTTTATGACCAATCCCGGTGGCAAGGGCGCCAATCAAGCTGTGGCGGCGGCTAAAATGAACGCCGCTACCTATATGGTAGGATGCGTAGGCAATGACGCTTTCGGCGACGAGTTACAAAAGGCGCTGGATGATTATGGCGTGAACACCCGATATCTTACTCGCGCCGACTCAAACAGCGGTATCGCCGTGATAATAGTGGAAAAAGGCGATAACCGCATAATTTTGGACGCGGGCGCCAACGACAAGATAATTAAAGAAAAGGTAGAGCAAGCATTAAGCCAAGCGTCCGAACAAGACTTTTGTATCTGCCAGCTTGAGATACCTTTGGATATTGTGGAACACGCATTTTGTTTGGCTAAGCAAAAGGGTTTGACAACAATCCTAAATCCCGCCCCCGCGGTAAAATTGGGCGAAAACATTTTGCGAAATGTTGATATTATAGTATTAAACGAAACCGAGTGCGAGATTTTGGCGGACGTTATTCCGCAAAGCCAAGAAGATTATAAAAAGGTCTTTGAGTTTTTTTCGGGTTACAATATTAAATCCGTAATTATAACATTGGGCAGCAAAGGCTCTGTTTTGATAGAAAAAGATAATATACAATACACGCCCGCTTTCAAGGTCCAAGCAATAGACACTACTTCAGCGGGCGACACATATCTAGGCGCTATTGCTTCCGAGCTTGCCAAAGGCAAAAATTTAACAGACGCTATGAAAACCGCAAGCGCCGCGAGCGCTTTGACTGTTACCAAAAAAGGCGCGATGCAATCAATTCCTTATTATGACGAAGTAATAAAGTTTTTGGAACGACAAAAAACAAGCGGCTAAAACTCTAGCCGCTTTTTATCTAATAAGACAAATTCAAAATACAAGACAAAAAATCACCTAAAAGTATCCCTTATAACCAACTCAAAATCAATTTGGTGTTTTTTTATCGCGTTTTCGCCGCTAAAATATCGGTTTATGTTTTGCGCGGTAAAAATTGAGAGTTTTTCCACATTATTTTCCAAACTTGTGAGCGCAGGGTAAAAGCATCTAGAAAGCAACGAATTGTTATACCCTATTATAGATAGTTTTTGGGGCACGGGGATATTGTTTTTTCGCGCGGCGGACAACGCGCCCGCCGCCAAGACATCGTTAGAACAAACCACGGCGTCTATGGTTAAAGACTTGTAAGATCTCCAAAAAGCGTCCATTGCGTCTTCTATATCGGGCGAGCATTTGATAATATATCGCTCGTCCAGATTAAGCGCGCATTCTTTTATGCCCTCGTGATAGCCTTGCAGTTTTTTTTGGCTGCCGTAAGTGTCCACATCATACATAAACAAGATGTTTTTGCGACCTTTGGTATAGGCTTGAATAACGCAATGTTTAATAGCCTTAAGCTCGTCGCAAAAAGCGCAGTATATATTTTTATGTTTGATATAGGCGTTAATCAAAAACACAGGCAATTTTTTTGAGGCGCTCAAAATAACATCTTCGGTTTTTCCCGCGAAAACTGAGCCTATAAAGATTATAGCGTCCACATTTTTGGAGATTAGCATATCGACCGAGTTTTGCCTTACCTCCAAACTCTCGCCCGTGCAGCTTAACAAAATATCATAGCCGTATTTTCTAAGTTCGCGTTCCAAAACAGCCACGGCTTTGGCGTAATACATATCCTCTATGTTGTAGCAAACAATGCCGATAAGCTTAAAAGTAGAGCCCGCCGACAGAGCTTGCGCGGTCTTGTTGGGCGTATAATTGCATTTTTCAATGGCGTCCAAAACGCGCTTTTTGGTGTCCGCGCTTACATAACCCGAGTTGTTAATAACTCTGGACACAGTGGTAATTGACACGCCCGCCATTTTGGCGATATCGTATATAGTTGTCATTAAAAAATCCCCCAAAGGATTAAAAAACATTATTGACTAATGTTTTTCGTTGTGTTATCATATATATAGTATAAGATGAAAGCGCTTTCATGTCAAACTGTGAAAGCATTTTGCTTTTTTCTTATCTTTGATAAAGAAACGTTTTTTTGAAAATACTTTACTTTAGGAGAATTTAATGAACAAGTCTGTAATCGCTCAAATAGGTCAAGAAAAGCTTTTGCCTGTGGCTGTTATCCAAAAGCTAGAAGACACGAGCAAGTTGCTAGATGCGATAACCGCTGGCGGGCTTAATGTTATTGAGATTACTTTTAGAACGCAATGCGCGCCCGAGGCTATAAAGTTTTCGGCTAAAAACTATCCCCAAGTTTTGACGGGCGCGGGCACGGTCGTTAACGCCGACCAAGCCCAAGAAGCTATTGATTGCGGCGCGAAGTTTATCGTAGGACCGGGCTTTTCGCCCGAAGTCGCCAAAATTTGCCTCCAAAATTCCACGCCGTATTTTCCCGGATGCGTAACGCCTACCGAGATAATGGCGGCTTTGGAGTATGGCATAGACATTGTTAAGTTTTTCCCCGCGCAAGAGTTTGGCGGGCTAAAAGCCATAAAAGCCTTAAGCTCGGCGCTAAAGGATGTAAAATTTATTCCGACAAGCGGGATAAACAATGATAACCTTATTGATTATATACAATACGAAAAAATATTCGCTTGCGGCGGAAGCTGGCTGTTAAAAGGCTCTTACGAGCAAATTACACAAAACATAAAATCGGCGATAAAAATTGTTAATGGAGGAAAATAATAGATGGCAAAAGTTGTGACATTTGGCGAGATAATGTTAAGATTGGCGCCCGAGGGCTATACCCGTTTTGTTCAGGCGACATCGTTTAACGCGACATACGGCGGCGGCGAGGCAAATGTCGCCGTGAGCCTTAGCAATTATGGGATAGATACCCAGTTTGTGACCAAATTGCCCCTTAACGAAATAGGACAGGCGGCGGTCAATAATTTGAGGCAATTTGGAGTAGGAACTGATTTTATAGCGCGCGGCGGCAAAAGAATAGGCATTTATTTTTTGGAAAAAGGCGCGAGCCAGCGTCCTTCTAAGGTTATATACGACAGAGCCGATTCGGCGATCGCGCAGGCGACAAGCGCGGACTTTAATTGGGACAAAATTTTTGACGGAGCGGACTGGTTTCATTTTACCGGCATAACCCCGGCGCTCGGTCCTAATGTCGCCGAGTTGTGTCTAGAAGCTTTAAAAGCGGCCAACAAAAAAGGCATAACGGTATCTTGCGACCTTAACTATCGCAAAAACCTTTGGACAAGGGAACAAGCCCAAGAGACAATGACCAAATTAATGCCTTATGTCAATGTCTGTATAGCCAACGAAGAAGACGCGGGCGATGTGTTTGGCATCAAGGCGGATAAGACAGATATAACCAGCGGAAAATTAGACCAAGAAGGCTATAAGAGCGTTGCCCGTCAGCTTATGGACAAATTCGGGTTTAAGTATGTGGCTATTACCTTGCGCGGCAGCATATCCGCTAGCGAAAACAACTGGGCTGCTATGCTTTATGACGGAAAAGATTATTATTTTTCTAGAAACTATTTGATAAAGATTGTGGATAGAGTGGGCGGCGGCGATAGTTTTGGCGCGGGGCTTATTTATTCGTTGCTTAATAATTACAGTCCTAAAGAAGCAGTGGAGTTTGCCGTTGCAGCAAGCTGCCTAAAACACACGATTGAGGGCGATCTTAATATGGTTACAGTGGACGAAGTCAAAAGACTAGCTGGCGGCGACGCGAGCGGCAGAGTTCAAAGATAATTTTTGAAAAAGCAATAAAAATATATAATATATAGAAAGGCTGTTTTTTAAGAATAAACAGCCTTTTTTAGTTATTCTATGTTGTTAAAAATTATTTATATAATTTTAATTTTTTCGCTTTACTTAATATCAATCTCAAGATAATTTTTTACATTATGATAGCTAATATTTTTTATAAGGGTTTTGAGATTTTCGGGGTTATTAGGGTATTCGACCGCTAAGACGATTTTCGCGATAAAGTTGCATAAAATACGCCTGAAATAATCATGCCTTACATACGAGGTAAAGCTTCTAGAATCCGTGAGCATGCCTATAAAATTACCCAACACGCTGTATTCGGATATCGAGGTCAAGTGGTCGTAAATACCGTCTTTAGTGTCGTTAAACCACCACGCGCTGCCGCTTTGGAGCTTGCCTTTAATTCCATCGCCCTGATAACAATTGATTATGGAATTGAGCAGCCTGTTGTCGTTGGGGTCCAAAGAATAAATAATCGTTTTGGGAAGATTATCCGAGGATTGAAGCTTATCCAAAAACTTTGCAAGACGGTAAGGCTCTTTAGAGCTGTTGATACTGTCATAGCCGGTATCGGGACCAAGTTTTTTGAACATTGGACTGTTGTTGTCGCGAAGGCTGTTATAATGCAATTGCATCGCTATATTATATTTTTTATAAAGCTTACCCAAATACAGCATCAAAAAGGTTTTGTATCTTTGGGTTTGGATATCGTCGATTTTTTTACCCTTTAGCGCTTTTTTAAATATTAGAGCCGTTTCCTCAGCCTCGCACTCTTCATAAATATATTCGGGCAAAGCGTGGTCCGAAATCTTGCAGCCGTTTTGGACAAAGTATTCAAGGCGAACTTTGAGCGCCTCCATCAAGTCATTCAACGATTTAATATCAATCTCAGCGGCGTTGCCCAAAGTTTGAATATATTCCAAAAACTTTGGCGCATCAATATTAAGAACCTTGTCGGGTCTGAAAGAGGGCAATACCCTAAAACCCAAGTTTTGTTCATTCGCCAATTGTTTATGCGCCCGCAAATCGTCCGCGGGGTCGTCCGTAGTGCATATTAATTGGACATTGGATTTTCTTATAATATTACGAGCCGGAATAATCAGGCGCGAGGACTCTTTGGATTTTTCCGAAAAGAACTGGGACGATGTCATAAACATCAATCTAAAAGCCGTATTCTTTTTGGCGCAAGCGGTAGCCAAGCAGTTTGTAAAACAAAAAAGCGGCGGAAAAATCATTAATATCGCGAGCATGTTAAGCTTCCAAGGCGGGATAAGGGTGCCCAGCTATACGGCGGCAAAAAGCGGCGTCAGGGGCATAACTATGACGCTTGCTAACGAATGGGCAAAATATGGCATTAATGTAAACGCGATAGCGCCCGGGTATATGGCAACCAATAACACAAAAGCGCTAAGAGCGGACAAAAAACGCAACCAAGAGATTTTGGACAGGATTCCCGCGGGACGATGGGGCATACTGGACGATTTGGTAGGCGCGGCAATATTTTTGGCAAGCCGAGCGAGCGATTATGTAAACGGCTATACGCTGGCGGTGGACGGCGGGTGGCTGGCAAGATAAAGATTAATAAAAAATCAACATATCGGCAACCACATTCCCAATCGTTTTTTAGGGCAATTATGGGATTAGACGAATCACACCTTGCGATACTTTTTTTCAAAACAAGCCAAAAACACTATACTTTTACACAAAAAATAATCACTTAGACGGATTTTGTCCAAAAACTTTGCTAAATAGTGTATGGATTATTTAAGATGATTACTTATCATAAAAAATGGGTAATTATTAAAATTTTTTATAGAAACCTAAAACTAATCAATAAAAAATAATAAGGGAGGGATAATTGGATGAGAAGAAAGCTAATTTCTTTATCTAGAAGGGTAATGGCGTTGTTGGCCGTGATTGCCCTTGGACTAGGTTGTTTTGGCGGAAGCATAATCGCTTTAAAGTCTGTGTATGCCGATACGACCGAATTTATTTTTAATGCCAACGATTTAGCAGCAGGGTCTTACACCGAGCCTTTTACAACTGGAACAAACAATTACTTTACTGTATTGGCGACATCGGATAAAAAAGTGGACGTTGATGCCAATGCCAAAAGCCATCCCGATTTCCCGGGCGGGTCTTTTACTCAACGGCTTAAATTAGGCGGCACAGGCAATAAAAACGAGAGAGCTGTAAAATTTACCACGACATCGGAAGGCAGCATTGAGGTTTATGCGCAATCAGGAAGCAGTAGCGCAGATAGACCTCTAGTTTTAGACTCAGACGCAGGCGGAGTTTTAGGTGAAGAAATAGCGCTAGGAGGAGCATTGACTAAATTATCATATGTTCTTCCTGAAGCGGATACTTACTATTTATATAGCAAATCCAGCGGCATTAATATTTATGGTATTGTCGTAAGAGAGGGCGAATATCAGCCGCCCGAGCGTCCCGATTGGAGCGAAGTCGCCGACCCTGTTTTAGGAACGCCTTTGGTTGAAGGGGACAAAATAACGGTACCTTTTACAATGGTATTGGGACAGGAAGGCGCCGATAGCGTCACCATAGAAATGTTCGCCGACTCGGAAGGTCAACAAAAGGTTGACGAAAAATCCACTATAAGCGCCTCTAGCGTTACTTTTACGCCTGTGGCATCGGGAGAATATTGGTTTAAGATATCCGCGATGCGCGAGGGCGAAGAAGAAATCAAAGAAAGCGATATTGAAGGGTCTGTGGAATTTAACTTGCCTCTTAAAAGCCCTACCGTAGCCGCGCGCGCGATAATAGACGCCCAAGACAGCAAGTTTGAGATAAAATTTGGTCATGTTCTCGAGGCAGAGGTCTATAGCGTATTTTACGCGAAAGTAGGCGAAGACTATCCCGAAGACGCTTTCGTGGATTATGAACCCGAACAAGTCCAGAGCGATTATAGCGTTATAACCGACGCTTTAGAGGCCGATACCGAATATAAGATTAAGGTAGTTGTCAGCGCGGATAATGTTTTTGGCGAAGGCGCGCGGACTAATGAAACCGAAATAGTAAAATTAGCGCGCGACTTTGAGGAATACTTCTGGCAGCATGTTTATTTTGGAAGCTCCACAACCGTCAATGACGCAAACAACAAAATTACGGGCGATCCATATAGCGACGAAGGCGTCAATATTTTAAGCTGGAACGGCAAGGGCAAACTTCAAAGCGGCGGCGCCGACGGATTGGCGTTTTTGTACACGCCCGTGCCCAAAGACAAAAACTTTGTCTTGAGCGCCAACATCCATGTCAACAAATGGAGAAAATCCAACGCCCAAGAAGGCTTTATAGTAATGGCGCGCGACGCCGAACCTGAAAACGGCACTCATAACCAATATAGCAACAGCTATGGCTTTATTGTCAGCAAGGTTGAGTTCTATTACGACACCGAGGACGAAAAAGTGTCCGATGTAGGCGACGCCAAGATTACCATGAGATTGGGAATAGGCACTCGCGCGGTTTACGGAATTGAAGAGACAACGGGCATTGACCCTAGCAAACTTGTCGAGACAATAAAACCTCTTGAAAGTTCCCATGGCGTTTACGGACCAGGCGAATACAATGTAATCGGCAATTGGGACACCTCGGATCCAGGTTCTTTACCTGTTGATATGGGCGGACCTTATTATACGGACTTTGATGTGACATTAAAACGCGATAATGACGGATTCCATGTTATCTATAAAGACGAAGAAGGCGAGATTATAGCGCAAGACACTATGTGGAATTGGGAAGACTTATTTGTATTGGATGAAGACTATGTCTATGTGGGATTTGCGGCTGCTAGATGGATGGATATACAAGTTACCAATATTGAATTTGAGCATCGCGACCCCGCGGATGATCCGCCCGCACAAGGCAGACCTATAGAAAAAGTTACTCCGATATATAACATTACTAGTTCCAGTCAAACAAACACCCGCGATTATAAGCTGAGATTTAACGCTAACGCGGACGGAACGCTTGTTGTAAAAGACGGCGAAACGGTATTAAAAGAAAATGTCGCCATAAAAGCTTTGGACGAAGCTGTTGTGCCTATTGAGATGACCAGAGACAATATGCTTCTTACCGTTATTTTCACGCCGGACAAAAACTATAAGCCTGATGAATATAGCGAAATGGCAAATTATAATGTCGCGACTTTCAGTCATCCTGTTACCTATCGCAGATACGGAACGCCCAGCCAGTATATTTATGTAACGCCCAACGGCGCCGCTGATGGCAATGGCTCAAAAGAAAAGCCTTTGGATGTTCAATCGGCGTTTAACTACGCCCAACCCGGTCAGACCATTGTATTGGCAGGCGGAAAGTATAGCTTTACGGGACAGCTTAAGATTGCCCGCGACCATGACGGCGCGGAGGATAAGCCCATAGCCGTAATGCCCGATCCCAACGCGACTCAAAGACCGGTATTTGACTTTGGCAAGGTGGGAAGCGGTCTAGTGCATTGGGGTAATTATTGGGTATTTAGAGGCTTTGACGTAACCAATACCGCAAGCCCGCAAAAAGGCATTCAAATTGCCGGAAGCTATAATAAGATTATAGAAGTCAATACCTATAACAACGGCAATACCGGCATACAAATAAGCGGCGTGTCCACCGAAACCATTGACAAATGGCCCGCTTATAATCAGGTGATTAATTGCACCTCTTACAATAACGCCGACAACGGCTATGAAGACGCCGACGGATTCGCGGCGAAACTTACTTGCGGTCCTGGCAATGTGTTTGACGGCTGTATCGCTTATAACAACGCGGACGACGGCTGGGATTTGTACGCTAAGATACAAACAGGCCCTATCGGCGTTGTAACAATCAAAAACTGTATCGCTTACAGCAACGGATATTTGAGCGACGGCACTAACGCCGGCAACGGCAACGGCTTTAAGCTCGGCGGAACAAGTCTCATACCTTGCACGGATTGGGAATATGATGAAGACAATAATCGTGTATATACAAATGGTCAGCATGAGCTTATCAATTCCATAGCCTATAACAACAAGGCAAAGGGCATAGACAGCAACTCATGTCCTGCCATAAAAGTTGTCAACTGCACATCCTATAACAACGGCTCTTATAACGTGGCGTTTTATACGCACGCGGGCAATACCAACTTTGAGGCGACGGGAATCATTTCGTTTAAGCAACTAGAAGAAGATTGGAACGGCGTTGACGATGGCTTTGACGCGGCCAAAGTCGCGATAGGCGAGCAGCTCAAGCCCAGCAATCAAGACAACACCAAGTTCCAAAATGAGACCAACTTCTATTGGGACGGAACACAGTCCTCCAACGGAACTGACCAAATTACGGAGGATGATTTTGTGTCGCTTGATACTTCAATCGCGCCTATCAGAAAGGCGGACGGCACGATTGATGTGCAGGGTCTGTTGCAGCTTAAGCCCGAAAAGATTGATGATTTTGATGATGAAGTTCCTGGCGCTGACTTTACGACGGGCTTGACCGCTACGCCCCAAGCTCCCGCTCTAGGCAACGCGATTGAGGGCATTGAGCCTACGCTTGAATTTAGCGTAGAAGTATTGCCAAAAGGCGTTGTTAACAAGAAATATATTATACCTATAGTTGCCGAAGACAACGCGACCCCGAAAGAAGATCTGGTCTTTGTGATAAAAGTTCAAGACATTTATGGAAGGGAATATGAAGTTGATTATGAAGACTTGAGCTTTATCCCGACAGAAGCGGGCGCCTATACCATAAGGATAACTGTTATTGACCTAGACGGCAATGAAGCGTTCCTTATGACTGATATAGAGGTTGAGGCAGCTGTCGCTGAAGAAAAAGGATGCAAAGGCTGCTCAAAGGAAAACGGCGCTTCCATAATTATAGTTATGGTCGCATTGCTAGGCTCTCTTGTTATAAAGAAAAAATAAGCCTAAAATATAACTAATTATCCAAAAGGGGAACGATTATAACTCGTTCTCCTTTTTATGTTTTTGGTCTGTAAATTATTATATGACGGCGTCTTTTTGTGTGTTTTGATATTAGTAAAATATAGTAAGTTGTTTTTTTGATATTAGGTTAAATTTAAAAGGTTTTTGGTGTGAAATTTGACAGCATTAGAGGCGTCTTTTTGACAGCAGTTTTTTTAAGTAACTTTGAAGCGTTGACTTTTTGAAAAATAAAACCCGTGAAAGTGGCTATTTTAGTAGCTTTTCACGGGTTTTTTATGGAGCTGATGACGGGACTCGAACCCGTGACCTCCTCCTTACCAAGGAGGTGCTCTACCTGCTGAGCTACATCAGCGCATATTAATATTTATGATATGTTTTAAAAGTTCTATCAACCATGCTTATTATTTATAATATATCGCACTATAATTTTATCGCGCCTAAAAATTATATTTCGCCATAAATTATAACATCGCGCCTATAAATTATAATATATCGTTATGCCTGTTGGCAAGTATAAAACGACGTAATTATGGCTGAAAAATATGGATAATATTAGCTGCCTAGTCTTATATCCTTGCCGTCAAATGTCAAGAACAACGAATCAGCCTTATTATTTAGCCTTGAAAAAATTCTCTCGCCATAGCGGTTTAAAATATCGTCCAAACTCAAATTAGTGGAGATAAGCGTATGCTTTTTGGTTATTTTGCGCTCGTTAATAATAGTATATAAATATTCGCCGCTTACATTGCGGTATAAAGGCTCTGTCCCTAGGTCGTCTATTATCAGCAAGTCGCAATTAATAAGCGGCTCAAGATATTGGGATTTGTCTTCTATATCGGCGGTATGGCTTTTTAGCAAAATATTATTAAGCCCAAAAGCCGTCGCAAAAAACACATCAAAACCTAAATAGGACAATTCGCTCGCTATACAGCTTATAAGGTATGTCTTGCCCGTGCCTGTCGCCCCGCTAAAGACTATGGAATTAAAATTAGTGTCGGGGAATTTGTCGCAATATTGTTTCATTTTTTCATAAGTTTGAGTCATTAACTTCCTGTGCTTCGGGTCTTTAAAAACATCCAAATTACAGCTTTCAAAACTGCATTTGATATTGTTAGGAATTCCGCAAATATCGGCGATTCGTTGCGCGACTTCTTTTTTTACGCACGCGCAGAGCTTCCCGTCCTTATAACCGCTGTCTTGACAATTTTGGCAAGCGTATTGGGGCGTTATTTTTAGCCCAAGCCTGTCCAAATAATCTTGCCGCTCGGCTTTAATTTTTTCTAGTTCTTCCAAATTTTTGGGCTCGCGCTTTTGACCGCACAAAAAATTATATTCCCTATATTTTTTCTCAATTTGATAAAACCGCTCGTCTTCTAGCGCTTGTTTATAGTTGTATTCAGCCAAGGTTTGCGCGCGGCTTTGGCGGTCTTTTATTTTTTCCAAAACTTCTTTCAAAATCATTAATTAAAATTCCACCTTGGTAATATCGTCAATAAGCGCGTTAAGCTCTTGCTGGGTGTAAGTCCGCTGGGTGGAGGCTTTTGGGATTTTTGAAGCGTCGGTCTTTTGCGCTGCTAATTGTTTGGCTTGTTCAATAGTGGCGATTTTTTGGTCATACCAAGACGACAAAACCTTGTTCATATACGCGATGGGCGATGCCGCGCCTTTGGCAAGTTCCGCGCAATACAAAATCAATTCGTCGCTCAAGCCCCAAGAGTATGTCCAGGTCCTATAGCTGTCTCTGTCCCAGCTTGTGATATTTTTTTCTATATTCAAAACCTCAAAGATACGCTTAATCTTTTTGTCGGTTTCGCTCAATCTTTCCAGATGCGAGATAATGCTGCTCGCGCTGACTAAGCCTTGTTTATAAAATTTATTCACAAGCCCGTTCATGCCCTCAAGCGTGCGTATATGCCTTCTAAAACACGCGTCTGCTATCATAACAAGCGCGTCTTCCTCAAAGCCCTTGCTCAGCCAATCGCTGATATATGTCTCAATGATATAATCCAATTGCTCGTAATACACGCCGATAGTGCGGTTTATCTTTCTAGCCAAGGCATACAGCTTGTCGCGGTTGCTCTCAAAGGCCTCAATCTCTTGAATAGTCATCATCTTGTTTTCATAATACCTAGTCAAAGCGCCGTCAAGTTTTACAAAACCGCCTTTTTTTATTCTTTTGGCGACCGCTA
Source organism: Clostridiales bacterium (assembly GCA_012840805.1). GTDB lineage: Bacteria > Bacillota > Clostridia > Christensenellales > DUVY01 > DUVY01. The sequence goes on from DUVY01000015.1 coordinate 24,141, forward strand.
CTATGGTGTCATGGTCAAACAAAAACTCTTCTTTCCATTTTAGATACATCGCCCGCTCGTCAATATCCGCTCTTTTGCGGCTGCCCAAAGCTTTCATTACCTGTATAAGCTCTTCGGAAATTTTGTCATACTCTAAGATTTTTTGCTCCACGCGCTCGCAGGTGGTAACGCCGGCGCCAGCCCAATTCCTTGCCACAGCCGAGATATATTTGTAATTAATCCGAGGGCCTTTCAAATCTATACAATACCTAACAATTAACAAAAACGCCTCAGGCTCAAAATGATAGGTTTCAATCAAACTATAATATTCGTTAAACTCATTGGGCAAGATCTCGCGGTCAAACATCGCCTCAATTTTCATATTAAATTCGGCGTATTTGGCAGCGCTGTATTTCTTGACGGTCAAAGCGTTTTTGGGCGGCAAGTATTTTACCGAAAAAGGATTATGGCTGACAATGGACACAAGCCCAAGCTCCGCCCAATATGTATAGGCGTCTATTATCTCGGACGGCTGCATAGCCAATGCCCTCGCCATCTTTTCCAGATCGTTGTCGGGAGAGTGGGAATGCGCGCACAAGAACAAGCCATAAATATAGACCTTTACGCACATATCGGGCGCTTGCGGAAGGTATTCGGAAACAAACAGGTTGTCAACGCCCGTAAAACCATCCAACAAATATTCGCCCGAAAAACTAACTAACATCGTTTATACCCTAAACCTATAAATATATGGGACTAAATGATAGCATTTTTTAGGGTAAACTTCAAGTTTATGCAAAAACTGAACAAGCCTTTAAAACTATGTTTTCAAATCATTAAAATTAAATAATATTGTTCAAAAACAGGTTATATGTTAATATAAAAACAGGTAAAAAAATATGAAAATACTACACACGGCAGATTTGCATCTGGGTAAAAAATTATTTAATACGGACAGAGTAGACGAGCAAGAAGCGGTTATGCTAGAGATTATTGATATCGCGCGTGCCAATAAGGTTGATATGGCGCTTATAGCGGGCGATATCTTTGATACCGCTTTGCCGTCCGCCGCCGCCGAGACTCTCTTTTTTGAGAGTATGGTAAATTTGGGTCAAATCTGCACGGTTATTGTAATAGCGGGCAATCATGACGACCCTGTGCGTCTTGCCGCCGCTAAAGAGATGGCGCTAAGCTGCAATATAGTTTTGGCGGGCGAGAGCGATATTACATATTCGGCGAGAAAGTTTGAGGCGGGCAAGGGCTATATCAAGACCCGTATAAACGACCAAAAAGTCTGCGTCAATATCGTGCCTTATCCGTCGGATTCCAGAATGGGCGAGGTCATAAAAGAAAACACTGCTTACCCCGAGCGAGTAAAGAGACGGCTGTTTGAGGGCGCTAAGGGTTTTGAAAAAGACAGTATTAACATAAATATAAGCCATTTGTTTTGCGTAGGCGGCGTTAAAGAAGGCGACGAGCGCGAGATAGAGCTGGGCGGGGCGCGACTTATTCCCACTGAGGCTTTTCCCGAGGCGCATTATACGGCGCTTGGGCATATCCACAAGCCGCAGACCATATCAAAAACAAAAAACATACATTACAGCGGCTCAATAATGCCTTACGCTTTTGACGAAACTTCCCAAAAATCAGTTATTATCGCGGATATTAATGCGCAAGGGATAAACGACTTTGTAAGAGCGCCCTTGACCAAGTATAAGCCCGTAGCCAAGCTGCAAGCCGGCAGCGTTATGCAAGCTTTGGATTTATTAGAAAAAAACCTAGACAAATGGGTTTGGCTTGAGCTAAAACTAGACGACAGCATCACAGACAGCGCCGCCAAAAGCCTAAAAAGCTTTTCCAATATGCTAAGATTTTCTTTGATTTTACCAGAAAGAGAGAAGGTTATCATAAAAGACAAGCGCCTAAAATCCGACCGTGAAATTTTTGTTGAGTTTTACAAAAGCCAATACGGCGGCAAAGAACCTAAGCCCGAGCTTGTGAATATGTTTTTGGAGATTATGAATGAGTTATGAAACCCATTAGTTTAAAGATAAAAGGCATCAAAAATTATCAAATAGAGCAATTTATTGATTTTGAAAGTTTAGCAAGCGAAGGCGTGTTTGGGATTTGCGGCAAGACGGGTAGCGGCAAGTCCGCTATCATGGAGAGCATTATTATCGCGCTGTTTGGCGATTTGCCAAGCGGCAGAGGGTATAATTATGAGATTGTCAATCTAACCGACAAGCAAGCGGATATAGAATTTGTTTTTAGTCTAAACAAAGACGGGCAACAAAAAAAATATCTGATTGAACGTCAATTAAAGACCCAAACAGAAAACCGAATGAGCGCCCAGATTTTTGATATTACCAACCAAAAGATAAGTTTGGCGTCGGGACTTAGGGATGTCAAAAATTATGTGATTGACTTATTAAAACTCAACGAAAAAGACTTTACCCAATGCGTTATCCTAGAACAAGGGCAATATGATAAGTTTGTGACCGCGGACGCTTCCGAGCGAAAAAAAATGATAGGTAATATATTTTCGCTCAACAAATACGGCGATGAGCTTAATAATAAAGTTTTGGATTACAGGCGGGAATATCAAGGCAAAGCCGACGGGCTTAAGAGTTTTTTGCAAAGCTTTGGCGAGATTGACAAGGCTATGATTGATGAAAAAAGAAAGATATATCAAGATTATGAGATGCGTTTTGAGGAGATCTTAAAGCAAATAGAACAAGCCGACCAACAACTAAAAGAATTGGAAAAATTATATCAAGAATATCAAGATTATCAAAATTTACAATCCCAAATAAAAAGAGCTCAAGACAATAAGAAAGTTTTAGAAAAAAAGATAAATGAGCTAAAACAAGATTATACCCAAAAAGCCGCCCAAGCCCAACAGACCAAAAATTTGAGCCAAAAAAAAGAACAACTGAAGTCTTATATAGACACACTTAACGATAACCATCAAAACCAAAAAAAGATAAAGTCATTAATCGAACAAAAAGCCCAAAAAGCCCAAGAATACATAAAAATAAAATCCGATATAAGCCATATCAATAAAAATTTGCAAAAAGCGCGATACGACCAAGAACAATATACCAAGCGTATTAACGCCGATTTGGAGACATTACATAATCTTGTTAAGATAAGATTGACATTAGACGAAAAGCTGGCTGTTAATTTGGTTAATAAGTTTAGCGAATACTCCCAAGACGTTCAAAAATATGTGGATTTAAATAAAGAACTAAAAGAGTTAACGCAATCTATTAAGGACGACTCTGAAAAGCTGGACGGGTTTTATAAGCTTCAAGCTGATATTATAAAAAACCAAAATGAATACAAAAAAACACTAGAACAGCTTGAGAAAGAATACGCGCGTTTTATCGAGCATAACGCCAAGGCGCTTATAAGTTACCAAGTCAAGATAGGCGATAAGTGCCCTATTTGCGATAATGTTATCACGCGGTTACCCGAAGATTTTGAAATCGTCGGTCTAGAAGACATAACCGCCCAAATTGATAATTGGAAAAAAGCTTATTACGATATAACCCAAACCCAAGCGTCCCAAGCCCAAGATATAAACAATACCCAAAAAGCCATTAAGGAAAAACAAGAAAAAGCTAAAAAATTGCAAGACGAGATAAAAAAATTAAAGCTTAACGATAGCTGTATCCAAACCAAAAAGCAATTTGAAACTGTAAAAAATAATTGCTTAGATTTGCTTGAAAAAATAACCAAAGCCCAAAACGATATCCGAGAACAAAAGGCGCTTCTTGAAAAAAACGAGTTGTTATTGGAAAAGATCGAACAAGAGGGCAAAAAGCTGGCTCAAGAGATTGAAGAGCTACAAGACAATCTAAAAAAGATTTTGGGCTCTTACGCTGATTTTGATCAAGCTTTGAAGAACAGCAATGAACAATACAAAAAACTAGAAGCCCAAATAGAAGAGCTTACAAAAGCCGAGCGCGCGGCTGACAAAGCGCTTAACGAGGCGCGAACGGATTTGGTAAAAATTCAAACCGAGTTAAAAGGCTTTCAAGACCGCATTGCCTTGTTAAGTCCGCGCCCTATTACGCAAGAACAAATACAAAACGCACGCCAGCGAAAAACCGAATTGGACGAGGCGCAAAAAAAACTGTCCCAAAATCTAGGCGAATTAAAAGGCGAGATAGCCCGACTTGAGCAAGACTTGATTAAATATAATGAAGCCAAAAAAGAAATAGCCAAAGTCCAAAAAAAGCTGGACATAATCAACCAGCTTCACAAACTGACCACGTCCAACAAATTGATGGAATTTATGGCGGAAGAATACATAGAAGAGTTTACATATACTGCAAGCGAATATCTTAACCTTTTGACTATGGGTCAGTTTGAGTTAGTCTATGACAACAGCTTTTTGATAAAGGACCATTTTTGCGGCGGACAGCTCCGCAAGGTCAATACGGTCTCGGGCGGCGAGATGTTTTTGGTTTCGCTGTCTTTGGCTATCTCAATTTCGCGCGCGCTCTCTTTACGAAGCGGCGCGGCGGCGGTTGAGTTTTTGTTTATAGACGAGGGATTCGGGACTTTGGATTCGGACTTGATAGACACCGTTATGGACGCTTTGGAAAAATTAAAGGATAGTTTTATCATAGGGCTGATCTCTCACAGGGCGGAATTGCAACAACGCCTACCCAAAAAACTCTATGTCGAAAGAACATCCAAAGGCAGCATAATAAGCTATCAATAATGTATTAGATTGTGTAATTTTTTGGCGATAAAAAATGTCTTTATAAATTCAAAGAAAAAACATTAAACCATAATATAATTATTAAATTTATATTTTTTCCACAAAAATTGGACTTAAAGTCCAAACATATTTTCTCTTGTATAAAAAATCGCTAGCAAAACTATGCTTTTAAAGGTCATTAAAGGTATTATTTTTAATCTATTATGATATTTGCGGTCAAAATTGAGCGCTATTCTTTGCGAAATTTTTTTATTTATCCGCTATAATCTATTATTTTTTGAAAAACGATATATATTTTAAAATTTACGGCTTTATATTTTCCGAAACAATTTATTATGCTGACCTGCGCTTTTCTTGCTAACTCGGTCAAAATCTTTTTTATTTATCCATAATAATCTATTATGGCGCGGACGCTTGAGAGTTTGCCTACAATATCTTGATAGCCGCGGCTAATATAATTATCGCCGCTGATTATAGAAACGCCTTTGGCTTTGAGCGCCGCGCCCACAAGCGCCGCCCCGCCCCTTAGGTCGCTTGCCGCGAGCTTAGATGGATTAAGCTTTTCAACGCCTTCTATAACAGCGGTATTGCCTTGTATATTGATTTTAGCGCCCATATGGTTTAACTCTTGCGCTTGTTGAAATCTGTTTTCAAACACGGTTTCGGTAATTGTGCTTACGCCGTCGCATACCGCCATTAGACTTAACATAAGCTGCTGCAAGTCCGTAGGGAACTCGGGATGCGGGCCTGTCGTGATATGCGCGGCTTTGAGCCTGCCTTGACACGAAATCTTAATTGTGTTATTTTCGCAAATAATTTTGGCGCCCATTTCCCTTAGCGTCGCGATAACTTTTTCCAAATCTTTGAGTCGGGTGTTTTTGAGCGTCAGCTCGCCGCCCGCTATACAGCAATATATCAAAAATGTCCCCGCTTCTATATGGTCGGGCGATATCGTATAAGGGCTTGTCTGGACTAATTTTTTGACGCCATTGATTTCCACAATTGGAGTGCCAATGCCTTTTATATCCGCGCCTACCGAAACCAAAAAATTTGCCGCATCAACTACATTGGGTTCGGCTGCGGCATTTTTTATTACGGTCTTTCCTTTGGCAAGCGCGGCGGCAATCATAAGGTTGACCGTCGCGCCCACCGACGGATAGGGCAAGGTGATATCGCCGCCTATAAGGTCGCCATAGGCGTTTAGAAAAATTTTGTCTTCTACTATGCGGCTTTTTACGCCCAAAGCCTCAAAACCGTCCAAATGATAGTTTATGGGTCTTGAGCCGATTTTGCACCCGCCGGGCATACTGACGCATCCTATCCTAAACCTGCCTACAAGCGCGCCCATAAAATAACTTGCCGCCCTTATGCTTTTCATCTTAGGATGCACCGCAAAGCAACTATTAAGAGTGTCGGGTTCTATGACCATTACCCCGTGCGCGTCTATATGAGTTTTGCAGCCCATAGAGAACAAAATTTCGCGCATATCAAAAATATCTTCTATTAAGGGCACATTGTGCAAAACAACAGGGCTGTCGCAAAGACACGCCGCCGCGATTATAGCTAGGGTGGCGTTTTTGCTGCCGCTTATGATAACTTCGCCTTTCAGTCTTTGTCCGCCATTTATCATTATCATGTCTTTAGTATAAATAGAGCTTTTGATAATTATTCTTTTTTTGTAAACTCATTTGGTCAAATCAAAATGTCCCTTGTCTGTTAATATATTTTTTGTGCCATAGATATTTTTGAATAGATAGTTTAACAAAAGGGCATAATCCATATATTAAAAGCGTTTGGGGTTTTTATAAAAATAGGAGAATATTATGATAGAAGAGTTGACCGATAGTATCACCTTAAAAAAAGGCGACGAGGTGTTTTTGGACAATGTGTCTTTGAGGCTTAACAGGGGCGAGGCTATGGCGCTTTTGGGCGATAATGTATCCTTAAAGCGCCTGTTTTTGAAGATAATCGCGTCCCAAAAAAAAGATTTGGTTTTGCTTATAGAAGACGATACCATATTGTCCGATATAATTATGAGCAACTCAGACAGATACATCTTGCGCACGAGCATACTGTTTGGGACTTTTGATGTTACCGAATATCTTGAGTATAAGTTTTCGCATCTTGAGATACCGCGCGCCCAAAGGCTTAATGTCATTAAAGACTGCCTGACAAGATTTGGGCTGGAAGACCACAGCCGCTCCAAGCTAAAAAACCTCTCTTCTGGCGAGGCGGCATTATTAAATATCGCGGCTCAATCCACTACCCAAAAAAGAGTGATAATAATTGACGCGGACAGCTTTTTGGATATTTCTATTAAGCCCGTTTTGGAAAGGGCAATCGCCGCGCTAAAAAGTTTGGGTTATAGCATTGTATTGAGCGTGTGCGTAAAAGAACTAAGCGAGTGCGCTGGAGTGGACAAAATCGGCATAATTGAAAACGGCAAGATCAGAGAGCTTGCCCCGCCCTTTAAAAAAGCCGACAAAAAATTACTAAGAAAAGGATTTATATCAAGGCTAAAACAGCTTATCTTTGGGCTAAGAAGACACGCAAAGAAACCCAAAAAAGAGCTAGGCGTAAAGCTCATTGCTGAAGAAAAAGATTTTTAATGCAATTTTAATCTTTTTTTAATATGATGTTAATGCTTTTTTTTGCATATTATAGTATATTTATAATGTAATTAAAGGCAGGTAACATCATGATATTCATAAAATGGTTATTAAGAGTAATATTAGGATTGGCGGCATTTTTGGGCGTCGCGGCCGCGATAAGCGTCCCTCTTGTTCCTATGACAATATATGTAGTCAGATGGGCAGGCTGGACATTCGCTATATTAAGCAATTTGCCTTGGTGGACGCCTTACGCTTTGGCTTTGTTGGGCGGGCTCGCTATTACCGCTTTTGTTAAGTCCTTGCCCGTTGTGCGCAATCTAAGAAAATTTATCACAGAGTTTGTGATATTTGGCGTTATATTTGGCGGCTTGTTCTATGTGTCTCAAACATACTTTTACTATTACCCAATCGTGCCGCAAGATATTATTACTAAGGCATACAACTTAACCAAATTCGGCTTTATACCCACCGTGTTTTCTAACAATGTCTATACTATGCTTGTTGGCGCGGGCTTAGCGCTTGTATTCTTGTTGGTTTTTTTTCTCGCGAGAGCGTTAAGAAACAAGAAAAAACTCCAAGCCCAGCTTGAAGCCAGCGCGATCAAAAAGGCGCGCACCACGGTTCCTACCAATATAGTCAGCTCAGCTGACGGTAGCAAGATTGCCGACTATAAAGCCAAAAAATATGTAAGGGATATTTGGGGCAATTATATAGAAGAAGAAGACTACAACGCGCGCATTAACGAAGTCAAAAACCGCAAACTATAACCCATTAAAAAAAATCTATGGACCATATTTTAAAAAATCCCGTTTTGGTATCAAGCGGGATTTTAGTCTTTTTAAGGGCGCATTATAATATTGACAAACATACTAGATTAATCTATTATATATGAAACAAAATTATAAAAAAAGAGGTTATCTATGCCGGTCAACATAACAGGAAAATTACCCGCCGTAAAAGCGCTAGAAAAAGAGAATATATTTGTTATGACCCAAGAGCGCGCGATATCTCAGGATATCCGTCCGCTCAAAGTGGTTATTCTTAATTTGATGCCGGTAAAAGAAATTACGGAAAACCAATTGTTAAGATTGATATCCAATACGCCTCTTCAAGTGGATGTGGTGTTGTTGCGCACTGAAAGCTACGAGGGCAAACATACTCCAAAAGCGCACCTTAAGCAGTTTTACAAAACATTCAGCCAAATCAAAGACCAAAGATTTGACGGATTGGTTATTACAGGCGCGCCCGTGGAAACTATGGACTTTTCCAATGTGCTGTATTGGGACGAGTTGACCGAGATAATTAAATGGGCGGACACCAATGTATTTTCTACGCTGTATATATGCTGGGCGGCTCAAGCGGGGCTATATTACCATTACGGCATACCCAAACACAGCTTGCCCCATAAAATAAGCGGAATTTTTGAGCATACGCTTTGTTCCAAACTCAACCCGATAGTAAGAGGCTTTGATGATCAATTTTTGGCGCCGCATTCAAGGTTTACCGAAGTTAGACGCGAGGATATCCAAAAACATCCTTCACTTGAGATATTGTCCGAGTCCGAAGAGGCGGGCGTTTATATAATAGCCACCAAAAACTTAAGGCATATATATGTAACCGGTCATAGCGAATATGACGCGGACACTTTGCATAAGGAATATATACGGGACAAAGAAAAAGGCTTAAATATTGATATCCCTAAGCATTATTACATCAACGACGAAGTGGGCAAAATCCCGCCTATGACTTGGCGAAGCCATTCTATGCTGTTGTTTAATAATTGGCTCAACTACGCGGTATATCAAGAAACGCCTTACGACTTGTCTCAATTGCCCCAATCCGAACATAAGAAGTAAAAATAAAAAAACGGTATCTCCAAAAAAGAAGATACCGTTTTTTTATTAGGCAAAGTTTATTGGGTTATAAGACAATTTTCAATCAAAAACTCTTTTAACGGCTCTTTTTTATCGGTGTTGAAATAATATAAAGATTTTAAATTAAAATCTACTAAGTCTTTGTCCTGTATTATCAAAAGCCCCGCGCCGCCTCTTATAAGTATAATATTCGCCGCTATCAAAAACGCGCGCTTATTGCCCAGCCAAAACAGCCTGTTTTTGCACCCGCCATACAAAAAGCACTCAAGCGCTTGCTCTAACGGGTCTTCAATCTCGGATATCTTTTTTAGATCCTCTATTGTCTTTTTGGGGTCGGGCGGCGGCATATTCTTGTGGTTGACCTTTGTCCGCAAAGCGCCCCCTTGCGCGTCTTCGAATCCATCCAAAATAATGGCGTTGATTTTAGATATCCAATCCAAATTAATTTCGCTGTCTATATTATCCAAGGCGAATTGCCAGGCTTTTTGTAGGTTTTTTATTATTCTTTTGTGTTCGTCTGATATTCGGGAAACATCAATATCATCCAAGAGTGCTTGCGTTTCGGTCGGCGTGATGTTTATGTTCGCCATTTTGGCGCAAGAGTGAATGCTTTTGGTCAGGTAATTTTGGGCAAGCTTTAGATTGTCTTCTTTGCTTAGACAATTTGTTTTCATAAAACACCTCCTATTAAAATCTATGTCTTAGGCGGTAGTTTCTTTAATTATTTTGTAGCCTCAACGAATTTTCCTCTACACTGACCAAAATCATTCCGTTGGAAGTTTTGCGATAGAATTCAAGGCGGTCGGGATACTCGGCGATAAACAATGACGGATCTTTGCGCGTGCGGTATAGTTTGGCGGGCTCTTCTATAGGAACGTCATAGTTGTTGCTGTAAGACTTAAGGTCGGGGATGTTGGGAGAGTGTTTTAACTCGGGCACGACCTCGTAGCTTACATTAAACCATTCGGCGTTTCGTCTTTTAAAAGACTTCTTTATATCGTCAGGACCTACATATTCCTCGCGATAAGATTGCGGCTGTGAAAATTGGGGTTGCGCAAACTGCGGCTTAGGCGCAAATTGCTGCCCCTCAAATTGTTGCGCTTGCTCTTTTGGCGGGGCTTCATCAGCTTGCGCGCCAGGCGCTTTTTTTATCTTAAGCCCAAAAAGCTTTCTCACAAGCAAAAGCAAGCTCAATATCGTTCCGCCCGCCACAAGCACGATAAAATGGGACAAATATTTGGCAAAAGAAAATGGAACAAGCGCCGAACACAGCGCGAAGATAACGGCAAAGCTTATGGGAATCCATAAATATAGCTTCACTATCAAAAGCCCTAAGAATTTTGATATCTGCTTTAACAAAAATTTTGTAAATTTCCATAAAAGCTTTAGTATTATCATACTTTAATTATATCACGCGCCCAAGCCCAATTCAATAGCTGTTTTTGTGATTTATATATTAAATCGCGTAATTTTATTAATAAAAAAAGCTTTTAGCAAAACAGCCAAAAGCTTTTTTAGTATATTTTTGAGGTATATATAATTATTTATACTCAGGCAGCCAATCTTTGTGCGCTTCAAACAAGTCGTCGCACATACTCTTTATGTCGTCTAAGCTAAGCTCCGCCGCGGTATGAGGGTCAAGATAAGCCGCCATATAGACCAGGTCTTTTTTGCGCTCTTTTGCCGCTTGAATGGTCATATTTTGGACATTGATATTGGTGCGGTTGAGCGCGGCAAGCTGTTCGGGCAAATCGCCCACATAGCAAGGATGTATGCCCGCGTTATCCACAAGGCAAGGCACTTCCACGCACGCGTTGTAGGGCAGATTGGTAATAAGTCCTGTGTTTAGCACATTGCCGTGTAATTGATAGGGCGTGTTAAGCGTCATTGACTTTACAATTTTAGCCGCGTATTCGTGGCTTGGGATATGCTCTATATCCGAGTCCATAAGTTTTTCGCGCATTTCTTTCCAGCCCTCTATTTGTAACACGCATCTACGAGGATATTCGTCCAAAGGTATGTTAAACCGCTCTATCAGTTCGGGGTATTTGGATTTTATATAATAAGGACTGTATTCGGCGGTATGTTCGCTGGATTCGGTGTTGTAATATCCAAATCTATGCATAATATCGTGGCGCACAAGATCCCATTGCATTTTGTCCAAATATTTGCCCGAAAGAGAACGGCGCTTGATTTCGGGATATAAGTCGTTGCCGTATTGGTCCTTGATTTCTAGCAACCACGCCTGATGGTTAATCCCGGCGATTTTTGAAATTGATTTTTCTATATATTCTTCCATACCCAAAGAACCAAGCAAGCCCTCCACGCATACCTGAACGCTATGGCAAAGCCCTACGGCGTTTATGTCCAAATATCTTAACATATAACCCGTCAGTATAGCCATAGGGTTGGTATAGTTAATAAACAGCGCGTCGGGGCAAGCCTTATGCATGTCGTGGGCGAACTCTTCCAAAACTGGAATTGTTCTTAGCGCCCTAAAGATTCCGCCAATGCCTATGGTATCGGCGATAGTCTGTTTTAAGCCGTATTTTTTGGGGATTTCAAAGTCAATGACGGTGCAAGGCTCGTAACCGCCTACCTGAACGGCGTTTATCACAAAATTAGCGCCCATAAGCGATTCTAGGCGGTCTTTGTAAGCTACTATTTTGGCTTTGCCGTTGTATTTTTTGTTGATATTTTCCAGCATAAGCCTTGAGTCTTTCAAGCGCTCAAGGTCAATATCAAACAAAGCTATCTCAAATTCGCCAATCTCGGGCGTTAGGATACAATCGCCCAAAACATTTTTGGCAAAAATCGTGCTACCCGCGCCTAAAAATGTAATTTTCAAAACAAAATCTCCTCTTTAGTGATTTTTAAACAACATAATATTAAAATATAAAAAACTTTAAGTCAATAAATAATTACTCAAAATAAAGAAAAAAGAATTATAGGAAAAAATGATTACTCTTAACTCAATACAAAAAATTTATATATGGGATAGTTTTATATGCTTTTAATATTTATATTTGAAATATTGATTTTTCGGGCAAGAACACGAAAAAACTTTACTATATATTGTTGTAATGATATAGTTTATATGTCTTATATGTTTTAAAACACTATTTTAAGGCATACGAGGTAAAGAATAAAATATTTGGATAAATAATTAATAATATTGAAAAAGGAATTTAAGGTATGATAAAAAATCTCAAAATTATTTTGTTTTTTGCTTTGTCAATCTTATTCTTTGTATATGGAATATTAGATTATTTTCTCATCTCAAAAGAATTATCGTTTTATGCTATTTCTATTGTAGCGCTTGGATTAATTATGGCGATATTACAGCTGGTGTTTTGGGATAAGAAAAAATACGCCTTGATAACAATCTTTGGTGCCATAAAATATTTAGGTAGTTTTGGCCTTTCTTTGCTGCCTTTGACGGCGCTAATTTCTGGTTTATATCAAATAGCTTCCAGACAGCTTATTATTAATGGCATAATTGTTATCAGCATTTTACTCGCGGCGATAATCGTTTTGGCGGTATTGGAATATATAGTGATAAGAAAAACAGCCAAGCAAAAACAATAACTGCTGTTTTGCGATTATTTTTGGCATTATGCTAGCGGTAATAATCATATTAGCGGTATCAGAGTGTAAAAGAACACAAGCAACAGTCAATTTTAAAGAATGGCTTTTTTAAAAACATATCTTTAATATATTTTTGCATCTTTTTTGTTTTATGATTTTAAAACTTTTCTAAAAATCAAAAACTTTAAATAGAAAAAGCCGTCATACTTTAGACGGCTGTTTTTTGGAGCTGATGGGGGGATTTGAACCCCCGACCTATTGATTACGAATTTCTTTTTATATTTTGGTGTTTTCATTTTTAGGTCTTGACTTTTTCTTTGTATAGTTATATTATATAAACAAATGTTTAAACATAAGATAAGTAATTTTGAGCGATTAATAAAAAAATATCGGGATTATTCCGATATTGAAGAGTTAGTTTTTTTTGTCTTTGTCTGCTATGAGGTTATCAATAAGAGTAATTAAGGCATCATATTGCTTGTCTGATAGGTTGTTGATTTTATCTTTTAGTCCTGCTTGTATTAGCTTTCTTTCAAGTTCGCTTTGCTGTATTGTTTCTGTTCCTAAGAGGTAATTTACATCTGTATTTAAAACTTCTGCTATTTTTTCTATTGTTTTTGAAATTGGTCTATTATTTCCGCTTTCCCATTGCGCTACAGCAGAACGGGTTGTTCCTATTGCGTCGGCTAATTCTTGTTGAGTTAATCCATTATCTATTCTTAAATTTTTTAGTCTTTTTGCAAAAATATCCATATAAAAAAAAATATCATAATATCTAACAAAAATCTATTGACTTGTTAGATTATTTGTCTTATAATATAACTAAGTTAGATAATCTAACAAGGAGGTAATTAAAATGTGTTGTAACGAAAAATATTTAAACGAATTAAAGGCATTTAATGACTTATTCGATTGCTTAAATAAAATATTTTTTGAAAGTGCACTTTCAAAACCTGTAATTACGATACAGGCTAATAAGAAGCCTAATACTTTAGGTTGGTGCACTGGTTACAATGCTTGGCAAAGCGGCGAAGAAAAAAGCCCAGAAATTAATTTATCGGCTGATTATCTTGACCGTGAGCCTATTGATAAAGTAGGAACATTATTGCACGAAATGTGCCATTTATATGCCTTTCAAAATAATATTAAAGACACATCAAGGGCAGGGAATTATCACAATAAGCAATATAAAGAGATAGCCGAAAAACACGGCTTAAAAGTAGAAAAATCATCGAAAGGCGGTTTTGATATTACGACTTTAACGGAAAATGCAAAACAGCTTGTTAAACCTTATGTCAATAACTTGCAAGCTTTAAAGCGTATTAGTCCTGTGAAGATTGTTGCTAGCAGAAGCAGCACACGAAAATATATTTGTCGTTCTTGCGGTTTGTCAGTCAGAGCCACGAAAGAAGTAAATATCATTTGTGGCGACTGTAATCAAAAAATGGAATTAGAATGAGTGAACAAGAATATAACGAAATTTTAATTAAGATAGATAAATTAATTTCTATATCTGACAAACTATTAAAATCTACTAAAGCTGATATAGAGAAAATAAAAAGAATTTTAGCGGTTTTACCAGCCGCAAAAATAGAAGCCGTAAGTCTTGACCGTAAAAAGATGGCAAGCAGGCAAAAAGGAGTGTAAAAAAATGGTAATCGAAACAGTAATGAGATTTTTAAGTTGTCGTTTCTATGACAAGAAAGACAAAAAGTCAGGCGAAAAGACGGGCGAAAAAGGAATGATTTTGCAACTAGCAGAAATTAACGACGACAATGATGTAATTGTTAACACTTATTTTCCTACAGAGGAACAAATCAAAACAAAAGGTGGGATTAATTTGGTAAAGTTATTTGACAAAGTAAAAGTAACTTTTGAATTAATCAGCGCATCCGCAAAGCCTCGTTTTGTTGCATTAGGCGATGTAGTTGAAGTTGCTCATATAGTATATTCCCCGACAGAAGAAGATATCAAGAAACAAGTTGAACAAGAAAGGGCAAAAAAGGCAAGCTAATTTCTTTCATATTTCATTCTCCGCAGCCGACTGCAAACGGCTTAAGAAAAAAGTATTTTAAATACTGTTTGCAGAGCTTTGGCGGGTTGAGCTAATCAATCCGCTACCATTAAAATTTAGGTGAGGTTTTTAAAAAAAAGATGGATTTAAAATTTGTTTTTTATAAAGAGTTTTGCAAAACATTTCATTTAACAGAGAGCAATTTAAAAAATTTGATTTTGTTTTATAAGTTATTTTTTAATAAAGAGGTTAAAAAATAGAATGTATTATCATTTATATGAAGTTGCTATAGAAGATGTTATTTTGTTAGGAAAATTATTTAATTATTATTTGCTTAAGAAAAAGAAAACTGATAATGACAAGATTTATATACTTGCTGATAATTTTGATAAAGAACGAAAGGTTTATTTTTATGTTGGTAAGTTTTGGACATTACAAGAAATGCGTAAACATGCTTATTCTTTACATAAAGAATGGCTTTTGTATTTAGGTAGATAAAAAAATAGAATAAATGGAGGTTTTTAAAAATGGCAAAAGTAGCAAAGAGAAAATATCGTAAAAGATATCGCAATCCTGCAAAGCGGGCAGGGGAGTATGCGGATGATTTGCGATATAATTGCGACCCGATGGGGCGTGCGTTAACTAAAGGGCAAAGGGCTTATCGTGCAGGTTATTTACAGGCTAGGCGAGATTCTGCAATTGCTTATAATCTTAAAACGGGAAGAAAGAAACCCGAAGATTATGGCATTAAACCTTATAGGAATAAAAGGTAATTTTTTTATTAAGCAATAAGCTGTGCTATTGGCTATATGGGCGTTTTTTAAAAAACTAAAAATTAGCTGTGCTATCGGCTTGACGGGCAGGAGGTTATTAAAGAGAAATGCAAGAATATAAAAAGGATTATTTAAAAACTAATTATAACAAGATAATCGTATTTTGTTTAATTTTATTTTTTGGTATTGGTTTGTTATTTTCTTCTAATATTTTGAAAGAGGAAGTAAAAGCATTTTATCCATCTTCGCCAGATGAAGTTATATTAACTTTAAATGGTGATATGTTGACGCCTAGCGGTCCTGCTGTAAGTAATCCTGGACATATAACTTGGTATTATTATCGTGTCCCTTATTTTGTAACCAATAATGATTTTTCGAATGAAGCTATTGTTAGGTATCAAGAAAGAATTAAAAAGTTTGAAGAGAATGAGATAAAAGCAATAAATTTAAATGATTTTACTTGGGAAGCAAACACGGTTTATACTTTGTGGTTGTTTGGTAATATTTGGGACGATAATTCCGTATTTATTTCAAATCTTATTTATTATGTTCCTGGCAGGACGGTAAGTAATGAGCCAATTAATACGCCTGGATATTCTTATAAACTTTCTGATAAGCCTAAGGGTTCAAATGATGATCTTACTATAGATGGCAATATAGTTACTATAACGGGTAATTCAATAGCGGGCGATTTAAAGATTTCTTATTTTAGTGGTGTTGATAATACTTTCGGAACTTTGGCGGTTGGACATGTTGATGATGTTGACGTTAATGTATCTATTGATTTAAGTTATCTTCCTTTGGCTCAATATACGGCATATAAGGTATATTTTGAAGGTTTGGATTATTATAGTAACCCTGTTGTAATGCCAGAATGGATATATAGTATATCTCCTATGTTGCCTTTACCGACAGCACCTCAAAAAGAAGGATATACTTTTGTTGGTTGGTATTATGATGAGGAATATACACAGCCTTATATTGACGGAACTCCGATTTTTGAAGATACGACTTTGTATGCTAAATACGAAATTAATACATATACTGTAACTTATATTTTAAATGGTGATACCTATAGAATTGATGCAGTTACGTATAATTCTTACGCACAGAATTTCGAAATATCTCAAACAGGTTATACTTTTAGCGGTTGGCATACTGATGCTGAATGTGAAAATCCATACGATTTTAATATCCCTGTAAAATCCCATTTAACCTTATACGGCAGAAATATTATAAATAAATATACTGTTACTTTTGACGCAAACGGCGGTATCGTAAAAAGTGGAAACGCTGTGCAAATTGTTGAATATGGCAAGCCTGCTGTTGCTCCCATTGTGGAAAGAGAAGGTTATACCTTTAAAGGTTGGGATAAAGTATTTAATAATATCACTAACGATTTAACCGTAATTGCTTTATGGGAAATCAATAAATATAAGGTTACTTTTGATGCTAATGGCGGAATTATAAAAAGCGGTGACGCTGTGCAAACCGTTGAATATGGCAATTCTGCTATTGCGCCTGTTGTCGAAAGGATTGGATATAATTTCAAAGGTTGGGATAAGTCGTTTAGTAGTATTACTGGCGATTTAACCGTAACAGCACAATGGGAAATTATTACTTTTAAAGTTACTTTTATAGTTGATGGTGTTGAATACGATACAATAACTATTGAATACGGCACGATGTTTTATGAGAATAAAAGCGTTCAAGAGATTTTGGGAACTTTATCTGCTGTGTATTCTGATGCTCAAAAGACATCCTTGTTTATGCCTACAAGCGCTATAAACGAAGATATAACGCTTTTTGCCGAAGTTGATGCATCATTGCGTGGTTGGCTTGATTTCGCTTTGTGGTTTCAAAAGTATTGGATGTGGCTTGCAATTGGTGCGGGTGTTTTGGCTTTGGTCATAACTGTCGTTGTAATCAAGGTTAAAGGGGGTAAATAATGCGTAGAGTTATATTATCTGTATTAATGCTTGTAATTTGTTTTAGTGCTTTTACTCCTGTTACATACTGTTTAGATAATGGAGCTAGAGCGGCAAATGTCGCTCTAGCTTTTGAATATGATGATGCAATAAATTTGACCGTAAAAGAAGATATGATAACGCAATATTATATTAATTTGAAGCTAGAAAATAAGACGTTTTATATCAAAAATACAGGCAATTTAAGTTTTTCTAATATTAAAAAATTGTTTGAGAAAAATAATTTCTTAGCTACTTTTATTTTTACATATAATAACATGACTATAACTGAAAAGCCTGTTATAACTTCTTGGAATATGAACTTTGCGGTAGGTGAGCAAATAAATACGGGTGGTTATGGTTCTTTGTTGCCTTTAACTTTTGCAAAAGATGCTGATATTAACGTGCGTTCTATTTATTACGATTATTTCAGCAAGGCGGATTTGAATGATATTTCAATATCTATTTTTGTAGATGGTTATGGTTATCCGCTTGTTGGTTATGAGACAAAATATTTTATACCGTCTTTAAAGTTGGGTCCTTATCCTGTTTTTCCAAATTATTTTGATTTGGGTGCTAAAGTTTATACTCGTTCTGTTCCGTCTGATTATGATTATCTTTTAGAAGAAGGGCAATTGCCAGATAATGGCGGAATAAATATAATTCCGCAAGATAAAGCATCCGAAGGTTTTAATTTTTTAGACTATATAATAGCAGCTTTTAAAGCGGTTTTTGCAGGGAATGCCAATGTTATGCAATATATAATTGTTTTTGTTATTTGTCTTGCTAGTTTGTTTTTGTTGGGATTAGTTATAAAGATTCTTACTTGGATTTTTAAGTGATAACTTTAATTATGATTTGGGTATTAATTGGTTTTATATTTTTAGTTTTTATTGGCTTAGTTATTAAATTAATTTTAATTGTTAGGTCTAAACTTATAAAGAAAAAAGAAAATAAATATTATAAAGAACAAAATCGATGGCTTGTTGAACAATTTCGGCGCTGCAATGTGGCGGTCTTCGGAAAAAAGGGAACAGGCAAAGACTTATTGTTTGCTCATGTAATATATTTAAGGAAAGAATGTCATTATGCAAATATCCCATATAATGAGTTAACGGAAGTTATACCACTAAATATTATTGGAGTAGGTAGCAATAATTACAAAAATGTTTTGGAAAATAATATCAAAAAAATAGAGCGGACTTTTAAGAATTGCACTGATATTTATTTATCTGACGCAGGTATATTTTTCCCTAGCCAGTACAACGAAACATTAGATAAATTGTACGCAGGTATACCCATCTTTATGGCTTTAAGCCGCCAATTATATCAACTTAATGTACATTTTAACAGCCAAGAATTGAACAGGGTTTGGAATAAGATAAGAGAACAAGCTGATTGTTATATACGTGTATTGCAAAGCCGTTTTGTAGGTCCTTTTGTGTATATAGATACTATAAGCTATCAGCAATATAATTCAGCGGAAAAGGGCATATTACCGCCATTAAAACCAAGAAATAAAAAAGAGCGTAGAGAATTGGAAGAGTTTACCGCCCGCAATGGTGAAGTTGTTTATAGAACTTTTAGAATGCATAAGCGAGAAATAAAATTTGATACTTATTATTTTTCAAAAGTCTTTTTTGATGATGAAGGAGTTATAAGCAATGATTAAAATATTTGCAATTAAAGAGCGTAAAACAATTAAACAAAGTTATAAGCTTTTAAAAGCTTTAAAATGCCAATATTGTAGTTTTGAACCTAATTCAAGGTCATGTAAGAAATATTGTTTAGAGTTATTAATGCAGATAAAAATGCGCGAGCGTTATATTGACGATATAGAGCGAGAAGATGCCGAAATGGCAGAGCAATAAATATTATGTTCGATATAAAAATGCAGAAAGCAAGCGCGCAAAACCAATTAAAAAAGTTGCGCCGATTATGCCGCGAAAGCCCCGGCGAGGGAGAGAGGCGCCCGTGTTAACCTGGTTCATGGTGAGGGCGGGCTTGCTGCCCTGAAAAAGCCCCGGCTGCGCCGCCAGAGAAACACGGCGCGCAGAGGCTCGCCTCGCGATTTTTGCTACCATATAAAAATTAATAATGGTTGCAAAAA
>DUVY01000160.1 GCA_012840805.1 Clostridiales bacterium
ATTAACCGAATAGCAAAAAGCTATGAGGTTATCCCCGATACCGTAGGGCAATACACAGGGCTTAAAGACAAGAATGGCAAGAAGATTTTTGAGGGCGATATTGTAACAGGTTTATTCAACTACACAGATATCATAGGACATATAGTATATGGTTCAGATGCTACATTTTTTATCGAACGCAAAGGGTTATATGGAATAGGTCTAAATAATGCTGAAGATTGGTTAGAAGTAATCGGCAACATACACGACAAGGAGGAATAATATGAGAGACGCACATGACCCTGTACAAAACTTTATAAACGCTCTATACGAGCGCGATAAGGAGGGGCGTTACCTGCCTTTGTTCTTGACAAAATGCGAAGAATATCGTTACAAAGGACTTTGCGGTGAAGATTGCCCTGAATATGGTAGCGAAGAAGAATGCGAGGAGGAATAGGTGAATGTAATAGACGCTGTATCGGTGGTGATGTAAAAAAATAAATTTCAAAGGAGTAAATTGTTATGAAAAAACACAAGGAATTATTTTGGTGCAGTCTATCAGCTCTAATATTATTCTTAATATCATCTGCAATATATATATATAATTATATAAAAAACTTATGGATAATAAAAGCGTTTTATGACTGTATTCCTAACAACGTATTGAGCCATTGGAGCATTTTTATAGCAATACCTATGTTTTTATTGTGGCTCATACTTTTAGGCTTGTATGCTTATATAAACGACTGGAAACACAGTAAATAATTAAAGGAGGTTATAGAAAATGACAGAATTACCAAAAAATTGCGCAGTTTGTCCAAAGCACGAGAGGTCAAGAACAATGTCAACTTTGTGTTATTGCAAAGAAGGCGAAACTTATAGACTTTGGAATGAAGCACAAAATAACCGTGCTAAATGGTGTCCATTACGCACCGAAACAGAGATAGCCGAAAAGGCAAAGGAGGACTAATCAATGAATGCAGTATCAAAAGCAACAAAGAAGACGGTTACAATACCTGCGTGTAGAAATCATGAAGGTATATATTCCGTTGACGTTGAGATTGATTGGATTTGCCCCGTATGCGGACAACCGCGTGGCGAGATAAGAAAAGGCTTTTCTTATGATGGGAGTTTAAGACTTCCGGTTGACACTTGGGAAAATCCATGTGGACACATCGATAAATATGCCGATGTACGCCGAGAAGCACAGAAAAATAATAAGGAGGAACACAATGAGGCTAATTGACGCTGACAGGTTAAAAGCCGAAATCATGGGATGGTGCGTGGTGACGGACGACTTGTTCGGCATGGGAAAATTTCACGAAAGAGAACTTATTTTGCAAGCAATCGAAGAGTCTCCCACAATCGACGCTGTGCCGGTGGTACGCGGGAAGTGGAATCCAATATTTAAGGGCGCCGACACATGCGAATGCAGTGTGTGCAAAAGCGAAGGATTTAGCGACAGCGATTTTGGCTTTATTGCAACGCCATACTGCCCCAACTGCGGCGCAAAGATGGAGGTAGAGCCATGAATGAATTAAAGCCCTGTCCGTGGCGAAAAAAGAACTTAAAGAAATATTGGAGGTGGAATAATGAAAGAAGTTACAAAAGCAGAGTTACAAAAGTATATGAGGTTAGACAAAGAAAATTTAAGTGCTTCGTTAGTGCTTAAAGATCAACTTAATAGCAAATTAAAAGAGCGAATAGCAGAGCGGGAGGCAGTCATTGACGAAATAGCAGAATATTTAGGATTGCAGAACAAAGGACTTGTGTTTTATAACGGCTTGAGCGGTAAAAACCGTTTACTTGATGAGATAAAAAACTATTTATCAAAAAGCGGAGATAAAGTAAAGCTTAAAAAACGCATTGCTGAGCTTGAAAACGAAAACGGCGTGTTAAGAAAACTAATCCAAAAATAAAAAGAACGGAGGAATAGAGAAATGAAAGAAGAAAATTCAAAAATAGAGTTAACAACAAAAGAGTGGTTGAAGAGAGCGTATTTAATAGACGAACAAATAAAGTCTGCTGAAGAGCAGATAGAGAGGTGGAATTGTATTGTAACTAAGTGTTCACAAAGCTATGGGCAAGGAAGCAAAGGTGGGTCAAAAGATATATACAAGTATTATGCTTGCATTGCGGACGCAAGAAAAGAGTTAGAAGAAAAGCTGTACACGCTAGTTAAAACAAAGACGGAAA
>DUVY01000202.1 GCA_012840805.1 Clostridiales bacterium
AAGAGATTTGCGGGAACAGTGCATTTCTGCTAATGTGCCGTTCTTCCTGAAGCAAATGGAGATAAATGGGAGAATGGTAAAGATGCCGGAGTTGGACGGTAAAATTTGGGCTCAATTCCCGGAGGTGCAATATGCGAGCTGAAGATATTATTCTTAATGCCATCAAAAAAGGTGAATTTATAATTGATGAAGATGGGCAGATATGGCGACATCGGAAAGGAAAACTTGTTCGCGCAGAACATCGAACTCCGCAAGGATATTTGCAGATACGCAAAATGGTTAATAACAAGAGATATCATACTGGAGCACATAGGGTTGTCTGGGAATATTTCAATGGGCGTATACCTGATGGATATATAATTAATCACAAAAATGGCCAAAAAGACGATAACCGCCCTTGGAACCTTGAATTGACCACGGTTACAGAAAATATTCGTCACGCTTACAAGCATGGACTATTAGACCAGACAGGCCAGAAGAATCCTGCAGCCAAACTAACGGATAAACAGGTAGCTGAAATTAGACTTGCTTATTCAGGTGGCGGTTATACTCAGGAACAATTAGCAAAGAAATATGGTGTTAGCTATCAATGCATATCGAAGATTGTAAGAGGAGAACGACGAAGACGCCAACCTGGTCAAACCGGAAACTATGAACACTTGCGCCAAAGAAATATTGTGAATGACCCGGTTACTGGCCGTTTTGTCGGCAAAAAAGCCGCAGGCCGCCTGCTTGATGGGCGGGAATGGAACGAGATGCCGGAGGTCCAGTCATGAAAGACCTTGCCAAAGAAAACTTCCGACTGTCAATAGAGAATCGACAGCTCAAGAAGAAACTGGAACGGGTGTTCAGGGAATACCAAGAATTGGCGAGGTTTTGTCAAGAGAGGGAGGTGGTGAGTGATGGCCATTGAGATGCAATTTATAGGAGAACCGAGCTATGCGTTGTGTCATTTCACTCCACGTTTCAAACCATCATTGATCGCAATAGAAAGAGCAGCGGAAATGTATCACAAGCTTCAAAACTGTCTCGGAATAAGGGATGATTCTAGGGCACCAGGAATATATAAAGGTCAATGGGCGTTGTTTTCGCCTGGGGCAATCGCTTGGTGGCACGAGGTGAGATGGATGCCCCGGCTCGAAGAAGGTTGGCATAGATTGACGTTCAGGCAGTTTTTAGAGTTATACCGGATTACACTGTATTAGAAGCAATGGAAGGAATATTAAATTGTAAATGGTGAGGTGGATAGCATGACCATCGGACAAACCATAACCATCCGCAAGAAAGTCATGGGGTGTAGAGGAGAAGTTATTATGAAAAAGATTCGGGGGCGAGTGGTGCAAGTCTGCGAGCGCTTTGTAGCAGTACATAACGGCAAGTACGTGGAGTGCGTGTGGTGCGACAATGACGCGATGAATAATCCGGTGATGGAGGGGGTTTTGGGGTAATGGGCGACAAACTATCGTTCGGAGAAGGAACAATTTTTGCAGAAGGCTACGGGTTTAGCCCTAAAAGAGTTATGCGTGACCCATCAATCAGCATAGAGCTAAAAGGTTTCTACGCTTACATATCTTCTTATACAGGGAGCGGAGTAACTGCCTGGCCGGGAACCAAGCGTATCATGCAGGAACTAGGGATAGGTAAACAGCGACTATTTAAACTTATTAAAGAAGCGCAGTTAAAAGGATTAATAAAAGTAGAAAAGGCACGTAATAACCAAGGGCAATTCACGAATAACACATACCACCTAGTAATCGAACCATCCAAAGCCCAGTTCAACCCATGTCCGACCCAGCCGGATACGGGTACGCCGTATACGGTTCAGCCGTATCCGGGCAAGT
>DUVY01000200.1 GCA_012840805.1 Clostridiales bacterium
CATTACTTGACACCAACCCTTGAAAGGACCAAACGCCCCTGTGTATCCCACAACTCAGCCGTGTCACCGCTGTTGTTCCAGATATTGCTACGTCCCGTGCCATTCCAAAGGTGGCACTTCGCATTCAGTGGACATGGGTTGCCGCCGCTGACAACAACCAGTGTTTCACCAGGCTCCAGGACAGTTCCAGCAGGCAGGATATCTTTCTGATCGCCGACGACACTTCGAATCGTCCATCCCGACATGTTTACAGAATGCTTACCGACGTTCGTAATGATTACTAGTTCCGATTCCAACTGGACTTCTACCGTCAGCTCATAACCCACCTTGCAGTGATCAAGGTCGGACCATATACCACGACACGTCTGCTGCGCCGTCTTCAGCGCATCTTGAAACTCGTCCGTATATCGCACGTTAGGTGCTTCAGTGTAGAGCTTCGCCAGTCCCGCTTCGACCAACATCAGGTTGACCATTCGCCCGTCGGGTAGGAACACATAGGACAGATAGCGGCCGAAGCTGTCTCTGGCTCGTACATCGATCTCGATGTAGATCGTGCTGCCCACTGTCAACAGCGACTCGGTATATAGGGTGGCTTCAGTACCGTATAGATCGTTCTTTTCAGGCGTATCGATCCCCAATAGTCGCACACGCTCTGTTGGAGCGATGCTGGGTAAGGAAGCCACTTCGAGGGTATCGCCATCGATCACGCGAACGACGGTGGCTTGATAGCGGGTATATTCCGATTGGAGGCTCTCAGAAAAGGTTGGTAACGCAAGCACTATTACGATAACGAATGGTACTATTGAAGAAAATAACTTCTTTGACATGATGTACCTCTCCCTATAGAGACTCTCCATACCTAACTCTCTTAAGGTCATATCAGTCTAGCATGTCTGGTAATGGTTAGATCAGACGGTGAGCTTTGACCAACTGGAATCAACTGGGATCTACACCGTCTGATCGTTGCGTCATAACTGGAGCTTGGCTATTTCTTCTCGTTAAGGTAAACGTGCCACGTTTTGGGATCTGACGACGACTCCTTGGTTGCGATGTACATGATTTCCCATTCACTAAGAAAGCTTTCATAGTAACCCACAAGAGCAATTCTCTCTCCATCTTTCAGTTGGTCAATAGTTGGTACAAGATAACGAAGTACTTTTTCTAGATTCACTTGCACTTGATCAAGAGACAAGCCATACTCGACAGTGAACATAAAGACAACGCCATAGTCCGGGATATAGGTATTAAGAACCGTGCTGCCGACTACCTGCTTCAGAGCTCCTTTTGCAATCTCCATGTCGTCGCGGATTACTGACCATCCTGGTATTGGATCTGCCGCATACAGAGTGCTGGTGCCAAACATCACAAATAATGCGATCAACACTAAGGTCAATATACGCTTCATTAGCTATCATCCTTTTCAAAGTAATTTCCTGACACTCCATACTTAATACTACTAGGTGTATGCATTGTTTTCAGTACTTCTGAAAGTCCTCCTCTCATGAATATCTTCAACTATCACCGGTTGACCTAACGCTGGGATAAACATCAACAAAATAACTGTCCATGCAAATCGCCAGACATTTTCTGGCATAATCTCATCAATACCGCATCCAACTGATCACACATACGACAATACTCGCTCCATATCCCTAATTCTCGCAGCAGCCCAGTTCTGATACACGCCGGCTTGCTCAGAAATCTCCCAAACCGGGAGTGTCAGTCGATCGAGTATCCACTTATCGGGCATTAATAGCCTACGCGCATAACGTCTAGCTCGCTCTTCGTCGCGCGATTCACCGTCGATGTGTTCTCCTCCGACACCAACTATAAAATGTGATATTTCGTGCGCCAATGCGCAGCGACGACTCATTGTATCATTCAAGAGAGTCGGATTAACGCAGATTAAGTGCACACCACTACAGCATATGTATCGTGCTCGGGGACACCGGGGATCTGGATAGTCAATTACATCATCAATACCGGCATCGTAAGCAAAGCGAATAAGGTCGTCAATGGGGTATGGGATTATCACCGGGTTAACTTCCGCCTTTTTCGTTCCGTTTTCGCTTAAGTATTCTCTGAATCTGAAAGTCCTCGAACTCACGTGTGATGCGATCGACCTCCTCTCGTTCTTCTGGTGATAAATCTTCGTATCCCTTTGGAGGGATAGGGTAGTTGCGAACCACTTTATTTCGTTGTTGGGTTGGAGAGGTTGGATCGTCCGTTCGGCCAAGGAGATAGTCGGTGGAAACGCCAAATGCATCTGCAATTTTGCTTATTACATTGTAGTCAGGTGTACGTACACCTGTTTCGTACTTAGCAATAGTGGAATAAGTGGCCTGTAATCTAAGTGCCAGATCCTCACGTGTCCATCCCTTGGACTCTCGCAACTGTTTTAGTCTCGTAGCAAACTCCACTTTCTCACACCTCTCTATTAGCATGTTAGCACATAATGTCCACCTCAAAAAGATTCTGGACGAAGCGGGCAATTTTTTTGTTGATAATGGACGTTACGTCCATTATCATAGGGTTGTAGGACGTTTCGTCCGACAGAGAGGAGGTGCAGGATTGCGTTCAGTACTGATCGTTGCACGTAAAGCGAAAGGCATGAAGGTCAAGGAAGCTGCTCACAAACTGGGCATATCGTCTTCGTTCTACTACAAGATAGAGCGTTTCTTCGGAAGCCCCTCATAGCATCTAGGACGCTCTAATCACGTTGTGATGCGTGTTTAGAGCGTTTTTTCTTGTCAACTTTTCGCAAAATTCTGTTGCGAAATGTTAGGTTATGTGCTATACTATCCCTATACCCCTCGCACACGGAGGTCGATCCCCCTTGTACCTCAAAAAGAGTCTGAACTCTAAAACCG
>DUVY01000003.1 GCA_012840805.1 Clostridiales bacterium
TTTGGGCACTACGGGCTGCGTGTCTTTTATGTTTGACACCAAGGGCGTGGTAATAGCCGAAAGAAACGAGCCCGAAAAAGACGAAGAAATAATGCTGAAAGCGATCGATCTGGGAGCAGAGGAAATCTTTCCCGACAACGACCAATACGAGATTTTGACAGACCCGACCAATTTGAGCCGTATGAGAGAGGGTTTGGAAGAGTTAGGGCTTAACATCTTGTCCGCCGAGATTGACAAGATACCCCAAACCACAGTCAAACTAGAAGGCGAAGACGCCCAAAAGTTCCAAACCTTTCTTGAAAAACTAGAAGAAAACGACGACGTTCAAAATGTCTATCACAACGCCGAGTTGCCCGAAGAGGAAAACATAGAGTAATAATCCCCCCAAAATATATATCTAAAAGGTGCGATTAATATGGAAGATTTTATTTTAAGCGTTTGTTTGGCGGCAAAAAAGGCAAGCTTTGAGCTGGCTAGATACGACACCGCCCAAAAAAATAAGATTTTGGAACATATTGCCGACGAGTTAATCAATAACTCCCAAAAAATTTTGAACGCCAATTTACAAGACTTAGACAACGCCAAAAATAAGCCTTCCCATTACCAAGACAGGCTTAGGCTTACCCAAAAGCGTATCCAAGGCATAGCCGACGGCGTAAAAGAGATTATCCAGTTGTCTGACCCAATAGGCGAGGTTTTGGAGCAATACAAAAATAAAGACAATCTCAATATATCCAAAGTCCGAGTTCCTTTGGGCGTAGTGGGCATAATTTACGAAGCCCGCCCTAATGTAACCGTAGATACGGCGGCTTTGTGTATCAAAAGCGGCAACGCTATAATTTTGCGCGGTAGCCGCGACGCCTACCACAGCAACAGCGCGCTTGTTCAGATTATGAAAGACGCGATCAA
The DNA here is from genome assembly GCA_012840805.1 of Clostridiales bacterium. GTDB lineage: Bacteria > Bacillota > Clostridia > Christensenellales > DUVY01 > DUVY01. The sequence continues at coordinate 910 of DUVY01000003.1, forward strand.
ACAAGCGGGCGGCAATCCCGATATTGTAGGCTATATAGATTGCTCGCACGAGCAGGCGATAGGGCTTATGAAAGCCAATCAATATATAGATGTTTTGGTGCCCAGAGGCTCGGAAAAATTAATCCAAACAGTCGTCCAAAATTCCACCATTCCCGTCATTGAAACGGGCACGGGCAATTGCCATGTTTATATCCACAGCGCCGCTGATTTGGATATGGCGCTAAATGTCGCGGTCAACGCCAAAATATCAAGACCGTCCGTATGCAACGCGGCAGAAAGCTTGCTTATTGATGAAAGCATTTATCAAGAATTTTTGCCTAAGATTTGCCAAGCCTTAGTAGATAATGGAGTGAAAATCAAAGGCTGCCCCAAGACTTGCTCGGTCTTTGGCGAGTGCGAGCCCGCGACCGAAGAAGATTATTATACCGAGTTTTTGGACTATATCATATCGGTAAAAGTTGTCCAAGATTACAACGAAGCCATAGACCATATCAACCATTACGGCACAAAACACAGCGAATGTATCGTAACGCAAGACGCAAAAGTCGCAAGAGAGTTTACCAACCGCGTGGACGCGGCGGCCGTTTATATTAACGCTTCCACTAGATTTACGGACGGCGGGGTATTCGGGCTCGGCGCGGAGCTGGGCATTTCCACCCAAAAACTTCACGCGCGCGGCCCCGTGGGTCTAAAAGAACTGACATCATACAAATATGTAATCCTAGGCGACGGCCAAGTAAGATAAATAGCCATTAAAGCGTCATTTGGGCTCTAATCGGCATTTTTAAAAAA
>DUVY01000016.1 GCA_012840805.1 Clostridiales bacterium
AAACATTATATCACAATATAATCTCTAGTCAATATAAACTAAAATAATCTTGTAAAATATTTTTTAAAATCAAAGCGTTTTTTGGGTTATCGGGCTTGTGCTTTTTTGTGGTTTTTAAAAAATTATAGAGTTACACCTTTAACCAATTAAAATAATATCTTACGCCATAATAAGGCGATAATAATATAGGAAGCGAGATTTTGGTATAGCCGATTCTAAACCCTATTTTGAACCATTCTTCCCCAAGACTTATCTTTGTTTTTCTAAATATGAGCCTCTTAACGCAGGGATTAGAAAAAAAGCCCATAAAATTACGATAATGCAAGAAAATATCTTATAAGAACTCTACTCTAACGAGGTGGCAAGAAAAAACAAAGAATAAGTATTCCCGTCAATTTAAGTATATAATCAAAATCAATATTTTGTTTTTTATTTTATCGCGCATTTTGGTTTCGATTATTCTTAACTATTCATCTCAACAATCACGCCTTGGGAGACTATGTTTCGTATCTCAAGCCGCCACTCTTTAGGCGGAGTAAAAGGTCTAAAATTTTGATCCACAAAAGCGGCGATGGCGGGTCCCGCCCCGCTTATATACACGCCCAATGCGCCCGCGTCCTCAAACGCCTTGACAATTTGGTCATAATTGGCTATCAAAGGTCTTCTATAAGGGGTATGGATTTTGTCGTCCATTATGTATTTGAGTTTTTCAAATTGTCCTAAGCTAAGCGCGGCAAAAGTTGAGACCGCGCGCGACAAAGAATAGGTCAAGTCTTCTCTTGAGTATTTTTTGGGTAAAATGTTTCTTGACTTAGTTGTAGGCAATTTAAAGTTAGCGATAGCTAGGGCTATTTTTATATTGCCGTTGGGCAAACATCTAAATGTATGGACTTTGTTTTGACCGTTGATAACGCTGGCGGTAATGCCGCCTAAGATAGCGGGCGCGACATTGTCGGGATGCCCGTCTATCATAGCGCAAAAATCCAAAACATCTTGCCTAGACATCAGGTTGCCCAGCAAAACATTAGCGGCTGTTACGCCGCCTACGACGCAAGCCGCCGAACTGCCCAAACCGCTGGTTTTGGGAATGTTGTTGATTTGCTTAATATGCGCGCCTGAAAATTCTTGTCCCAAATACTTATAAGTCTTGAACATTGAGCTTACAACTAAGTTGGTGTGATCTTTGGGTAAGTCATCGTCAGTCTCTACGATAAGCCTGTCAGAAGGCTTAATCCAAATCTCGTTATAAATATCCAAAGCAAGTCCCATACAGTCAAAGCCCGCGCCCAGATTGGCGCTGGTGGCGGGCGTTTTTATCTTGATCATGTGATTTCCTTTATTAGCACAGTTTTGGAGTCGTCTTGGTATTGGGTGTCTTTGATATAAGGCTCAAGATGCCCTATTTTGTGGTTGGCGGCGGCTACGGCGCATTTTAGAATGTCTTGAATATCTTGACCTTTTAAAATACATTTTAGGGAAGCGGCGACCATAGAATCGCCCGCGCCCGTGGTATTGACTATATTGTCGTTGTGCATATGCGCGCTGTAGGCTTTTTTGCCGTCGGTAATCAAAGCGCCCTCTCCGCCCATAGACAGCAAAATATATTTTACGCCGTATTGGTTGATTAGATTTTTACATTCTTTGACAAGTTCTTGCTCGTTTTGGTAATGTCTGCCCGTGAGCGCGTTGAACTCAAAAATATTGGGCTTAATCATCAAAGGGCGCGCTGTTATGCCTTCTTTGAGGGCTTCGCGGCTGGCGTCTAGAACGCATTTGTCCCCGCCGGCTATGTTGATAAGTTTTTTGTAAAAATCTTGAGAAGCGCCCGCGGGCAAAGAGCCGCTTATTACCACAAATCGCGCATCTTTAGCCAAAGCCTCAAACTTTTCTATAAACTTGCTTTCTAAGTGTTTGTTGACGGGCACGTAAGAGCCGCTGTATTCCGTAATGTTGCCGTAAGCGTCAATTACTTTTTTGTTTATTCGCGCCTTGCCTTTGGTTAATTGGTAATGCCCTTTTACATTATGCTCGTTAAGGTAAGCCTCAAAAATGTCTTTGGATTGTTCGGGCATAAACATAAGGCATTGCGCGTCCAAGCCAATGTTTTTTAGACTGATAGCGACATTAACACCCTTTCCTGCGGGCAGAATAAGGGTGTTATCTGTGCGAACATATTCGTCTATGCAAACATTGGCGCAAACCGTTAATATCATTTTTATCCTTTTTTGAATATTTTTTTGGTTGACGTTGCTATGATAAAAACAACTTTAAAAAATGACAATCCTAATCTTCTTCGGCGCCTTTTTTGTAGGGCGATGCCGCTATTATAGCGGGTATCAAGTTGCCGGGAACTTCTTCGTAACGCTCAAACTTGCAAGTAAAACTGCCTCTGCCTTGAGTCATACTTCTTAAATCCGTGGCGTATTTGAACATTTCCGCCAAGGGCGCTTCGGCGCTTATAATTTGTTTGCCGTCTTCTAAGGACATGCCCAAAATCCTGCCGCGCCGTCTGTTCATATCGCCCATTATGTCGCCTAGATAGCTCTCGGGCACGGTTATTTTGTAGCTGTATATAGGCTCTAAGATTGTGGGCGCCGCCTCGGAGGTGCCTTTTTTGAACGCCAAAGAAGCCGCGATCTTAAACGCCATTTCGGACGAGTCCACATCGTGATAGCTTCCGTCTTGAAGCGTGCATTTGATATTGACTACGGGATACCCCGCCAATACGCCTCTATTGATGCTCTCAAGCAAGCCTTTTTCCACCGCGGGAATATATTGTTTGGGCACGCTTCCACCTACGATGGTTTCCTCAAACAAGAAATCGCCGTCATAATACGGCTCAAACATAATCTTGCAATGGCCGTATTGACCGTGCCCGCCTGATTGTTTTTTGTGCTTGCCTTCGGCGACCGAGGTCTTTTTTATAGTCTCGCGGTAAGGAACTCTAGGGTCAACTAATTTGGCTTCTACGCCAAACTTGTTTTTGAGTTTTTTGGTTAAAACATCTATTTGGGTTTCGCCCAAACCGCTTATCAATGTCTCTGATGTTTCGGGATTGCGGGTAACTTGAGCGGTGGCGTCTTCTTCCATTAATTTGGACAGGCCGCCAAAAACTTTTTCTTCATCGCCCTGTTTTACGCTAGTTACCGCCATTGTGAACACAGGCTCGGGTAACTCTACGGGCTCTAGGACTATTTTTGAGCCGTCTGTTATGGTGTCGCCCGTGCGCGTGAATTGCAATTTGGCGAACGCGCCTATATCCCCCGCGCCCAAAGAATCAACAGACTCTTGTTTTTTGCCTTTCATTGTGAAGAAAGAGCTGACTTTTTCGGATTTTTCGGCGACTGAGTTGTATATATTGACGCCGAGCTTTAATGTCCCGCAAATCACTCTAAACAATGTAAGCTTGCCCACAAAAGGGTCGGATATGGTTTTGAAAACTTGGCAGACAAGACCTTCGTTTGAGTCCGCCGTCAATTCCAATTCTTGACCGTCTTTTTTCGCCTTGAACTTTTTCAGTGTGGGACTGGGAATAAGCCTTATTATCTGGTTAAGTAGATTGATTACGCCCTTATTTTGATAAGCGCTGCCCGCCAATACGGGAATAGCGTCCGCTACTTCCACGCCTTTGGCAAGACCCATTATAATTTCGTCCTTGGTCAAATCGTCGCCGTCAAAATACTTGGTCATTAGGTCGTCGTCATTGGACGCGGCGACTTCTTTTAGGTTTTCTTTTAGGTTGTCAAAGTCGGCTTTTAGGTTGTCGGGAACAGCCGTCTCCGTCCTGCCGCCGTCTTTGAACTCATAAGCTTTTTGGGAAATCAGACTAATATAGCCTGTCATCTTGTTGCCGTCCATTATGGGAATTTGGATAGGGGCTATCTTATTAAGATATTTGGCTTTTAGCGCCTCTATCGTGCCCGCGTAATCGGCGTTTTCTTTATCCATTTGGTTGATAAACAATAACGCGGGAACGCGGTTTTTTAGACAATAATCAATGGCTTTTTCCGTGCCTACCGTAACGGTTCCGCCCGCGCTTGTCACTATTACAGCGCCGTCCGCCACCTGCAAAGCTTGTATCATCTCCCCTTCAAAATCAAAAAAGCCCGGAACATCTATAATATTGATTTTGTAACCTTCCCATTCAAAATTGGCTACCGCCAAACTTATGGATATGCCCCGTGAAATTTCTTCGGCGTCAAAGTCCATCACAGTGTTGCCGTCAGATATTTTGCCCATACGGTCTATAACTTTCGCGCAATACAGCATAGCTTCCGCCGCGCTGGTTTTGCCCTCGCCGCTATGTCCGATTAAGGCAATATTGCGTATTTTTGCAGCCTCTCGCATAATTCCCTCCTATTTTATCACTTTATCTATTTTAATATATTTGATAATGTTTTTCAAGACAATTAGGGTCGTTGGGGAAGATTACGAAATTTAATTTTTGAAATCAAAAAGGTAAATTTATTTATAAAGCATAAAAACCATAATATTTTGTCTTATTGTGTAATTATGCATATATGCTTATAAATACTTGCGATATTAATCATCTTGACAATAATTATCAAAGGGGATAGTATTAATTATTGGGGCGTAGTTTAAGATATAATAAAACAGATTACTTATAAAGGATAAAAAAATGAAGCTATTGGTTTTTATTTTGAAAAATGTTGAACTTCAAGACGAGATTTTGATAAGGCTTGCCCACGCCGGCATAAAAGGTGGGACATTAATTGAGGGCAAGGGAATGGCTAAGACTTTGGCCAATATGGATGAAATGGAAGACGATGTCCCTATTTTTGGAACTTTGAGACATATTATATCCAACAATATTGATTACAAAAGTAGTATAATGATGTTTGTGCTTGAGAACCAGCAACTAGATATAACAAAAAAAATAATCAAAAAAGTTGCGGGCGATCTTAACAAGCCCAATACGGGTATAATGTTTACCATTAATATAGAAGAGGTTGAGGGTTACAAGAATTAAATGGACTTGAATATTTTTATCGACCTTGCTTTGATTTTGTTGCTGGGACTTTTGAGCAGTAAATTAATGAAATTAATCCGTCTGCCCAATGTGACGGGATATCTTATAGTCGGTCTTATCGCCGGACCGTATTGCTTGAAATTGTTTTCTCAATCAACTTTGGAATCGCTTGCCATAATCCCCGAAATAGCTTTGGGCTTTATAGCGTTTTCTATCGGCGCGGAGTTTAAAATCTCCTACCTTAAAAAAATTGGGCCTTCGCCTGTGATTATAGCCTTTTTTGAGGGTTTTGGCGCGATGCTGTTGGTGGATTTGGTATTGATTTTGACGGGACATGACATAGCTTTTTCTTTGGCGCTTGGGGCGCTCGCCGCCGCTACCGCGCCCGCCGCGTCTTTGATGGTGGTACGGCAATACAAGGCAAAAGGCCCTTTGACCGATACTTTGATGTCGGTTGTGGCGATAGACGACGCTGTCGCGATAATCGGGTTTGGGCTTTCTATAGCGATAGCGAAAGCGCTTATCTCTGGTAGCGGCTTTGAGGCGTCCACTATTTTGACGCCCTTAAAAGAAATTTTCGGGGCTGTCGCTTTGGGCGCATTGGCGGGGGCGCTCTTGGCGCTGTTGACCAAATGGTTTACTGGCAGGGGCAACAGACTCTCATGCGTAATTTGTATGATTTTGCTTTGCGTAGGCGTATCGGTGTTCGCGGGCTTTTCGTCGTTGCTGGCTTGTATGACAATGAGTTCTTTTTATGTTAATTTGTCCAAAGCGAGCGATAATGTTTTTGAATTAGTGGATAGAATGACCCCGCCGATATTTATAATGTTCTTCGTCGTCTCGGGCGCGGCGCTCAATATTGGGGTGCTGCCTAGCGTGGGATTGGTAGGAATTATATATATAATAACAAGAGTCGCGGGCAAGTATCTGGGCGCTTTAGCGGGCGCGAAGATTTCCAAAGCTCCGTCTGTGGTAACAAAATATCTTGGCTTTACGCTAGTTCCGCAAGCGGGCGTGGCAATAGGTCTTGCCACTGTCGCTCTGACGCAACTTCCTGAATATGGAGTCCAAATACAGACTGTAATACTATGCGCGACGGTTATTTATGAGTTAATTGGTCCTGTTATAACCAAATTGGCGTTAAAAAAAGCCGATGAAATTCAAGACTTCAAGAAAAGGCAAAAACCTCAAAAAGCAAATACATAGCGAATTATATAATAAAAAAGCGGGTTTATTAAAAACCCGCTTTTTTAATTTGTGGTTTAGTAATCTTTATAGATATTAAATAATTAATAATTTTTTTATAATTTTTTTGTTATGATTTTCTTATTAGTTTTTTTATATTCTTTTAAGACAATTAGATTACTTGCTCCCGCCTTAATTGCCCCGTCCGTATTGACGATATTTCTTCCGCCCTGCACTTAATTGACAATACAGAAAGGTCTATATTTTCTTTTACAGCAATATACAGATTACGCCGCCTCTGCCCTCGTTTACGATGCGGGATAGAGTCTTGCGCATTTTTTTCTGGGCTTCTTGGGGCATCATATTGAGTTTGTTGGTAAGGCCTTCTTTGACTAATTTGTGCAAAGATTTGCCGAACATTTCGGTATCCCATATGCCTTTGGGGTCGTTCTCAAATTCGGACAAAAGATACCTAACCAAATCTTCGCTTTGTTGCTCGGTGCCGACAATCGGGCTTACTTCGGTTTCCAAATCCACTTTCATAATATGCAATGATGGCGCGCTCGCTTTGAGTCGAACGCCAAATCTGCTGCCTTGGCGCACAATCTCGGGCTCTTCCAAAGTCATCTCTTCTAAGGACGGACTTACCACGCCATAACCTTTTTCTTCGACATCTTGCAGCGCCATTTTTAGCTTTTCATATATATTGCGAGAGTCCGCCACTTGTTTGATATATGACATTAATTTGAAATCGCTGTCTATCTCGCATCCGCACTCTTCGCTCAATACCGAGAAAAACAAATCGTCTTTGGGCTTGATGCTGTAAATAACTTTGCCTTCGCCCAGATTGACATTGCTAACAATGGGCTTTTCTAGGTTGTCATTGTCAAGGCTAATAAGCTCGCCCAGGGCATAATCGCGCATTTTGGTAATCTTGCCGGCAAGCTCTTGGGTGTAGTGGATAATGTCTTTTATGACCGAGTTTTCGGGCGACAAAGTCTGCAGCCAATTGGGAATCTCTATCTCCAGCTTTCTTATCGGGAATTCCAGCAAGATTGATTCTAAAATTAAATTGATTTCTTCTATTTTTAGATTAAGCACATCAATCGCCAAAACCGCTGTGTTGTATTTTTCCGCCAAAGCGTTTTTTAGCTTGATGGTTTCGCTCGCTAGCGGATTGGTGGTATTGAGAACAATCAAAAAAGGCTTGCCTGTCGCCTTGAGTTCGGCGACCACTTTTTCTTCGGACTTGACATAGGCGCTTCGAGGGATCTCGGTGCCTATCGTGCCGTCGCTTGTGATAAGTACGCCTATTGTGGAATGTTCGGTTATTACCTTGCGGGTGCCCAACTCGGCGGCTTCCTCAAAGGGCATTTCGGCGTCGCTCCACGGCGTTTTGACTAAGCGGGGTTTGGAATTTTCTTTGTGACCTTGAACGCCTTCAACCAAATAACCCACGCAATCAACCATTCGGACTTTGATTTCTATATTGTCCCTTATTTTGATTTTGGCGGCTTCGTTGGGAACAAATTTGGGCTGGGTGGTCATTATGGTCTTACCCGCCGCCGCTTGTGGAAGCTCGTCTATGGCGCGTTCTCTTACATTTTTGTTGACTATATTGGGAATGACCAAGGCTTCCATAAACTTGGTTATAAATGTTGATTTGCCCGCTCTTACGGGGCCCACTACGCCGACATATATATCGCCGTTTGTGCGGGCGGCTATATCCTGATATAGATCAAAGTTTTCCATAAAATACTCCTTGCATATTTTAGATATAATTAATTATATGAACGCGTGTTATAAGGTTATGACTATCAAAAACCGCAAATAATGATTTTGGTTGTTTTGGGGGCTACGCTGGTTGTGGATAAATTAAATTACTTAATTTAGAACAAATTAAATTATCTTGCTATTTTATTAAAAAATAACATCAAAAGTTCGACAAATTTTTTATTTAATTATTTTTGCTTGCGTTTTGTAAAAAAATCTTTATAATAGACCAATGTAACAATACAATGGTATGTACCTTGAATTTTGGCGGGGTTTTTTTGACTAAATTATAAATTTTACTTCAAAAGTTAATGGGCTAATCTATATAATCATTAAGCAACAGCTGACTGGGTTATAGATGATTCATTACTTGTTTTTAATACGATTGTTTTTTTGCGGATTGTCATTTCTTTTGGCTAGATAAAAATTTAATAATTGTCTTGATTTTTTTTGGGGTTTGGGGGCGTTTACTAAAGAAGACCAAAACGCTGTTTTTTAAAAAACTCATAACTAGATAATTGTTTTTAGAATAATATTGTAACTTCTGTTTTTTTTGAGGAAGGTGATGATATATGAAATTTTTATCTAAAGATTGGGAGATGTTTTATACAACTTCCAAAGCTGACAAAGATAAGCTAGTGGACCAAATAAGCATTGATAAGATAAACAAAAGATACATTCTAGATACCGATGTCAGAGAGGTTTTGTCTGGCAGCGAGGAATCGCACGAGCTTATTTTTTCTTGCTTTGTGAGCAGGCTGGTTTTTGATTGTATTTTGGAGGGGCTAAAAAAAAGAGGGTTCGTGGAATATGCCATCAAAGCCGAACAAGACGAAAAAATCAATGACAAGCCATAAAAAGTATAATAATTATTATATCGTTAAAATATCGTTATTTAAAGCAGTATTCATTTTTTAAATAACTTATTATGTTAGAAAAAATTTTGATTGATTGTTTGGGCGGGTATGGTTTCCCCGCCCGTTTCTTTTTTTGGCGTCGGATTTTGCTAAGGCGTATGCTGGCTGTGCTTAATATATCGAGGCGTTATCATTCTTAAGGCGTTTTTACTTGATGACGCTGTTAGCTTAAAATGCGTTTTTTGTTTAGCGTTGTTTAGGGGCATGTTTTAGGTTTTGGGTTTTTGGCGAATTCTATCTGTTTAAAATATCAGATTATTCTTTTGTTTATTGGGGCGACGACCGCTTAAGTTTTTTTAATTTTAAAATTTTCTTTAAGCTTTTTTATTTCTAAGCGCTGTGATCTTAAAATGCATTTTTAGAATGAGTATTATCCGCTTTTCATTTTGCGTTGTTTATTTAGGCTCTGTTTTTTTGTTTATCTAATGATATCAATATTTTTGTTGGCGCAATATCCGCTACTTTCTTTGGCGCCTAAAGCGTATTTTTTTATGGACGAGGTTATTCGCTTAAGGTTTTTTGTATCTTCCCCTTCAAAGACTTCTATTTCTCCTCTAAGCTTATATTGCTGATATAATAACGAAGTTATTGCAATAGGATTAGTGAAATACATTAGCCCATTGATATACGACGGGGCATTAAAAAAACGCGATTAGTTAAAATCGCGCTAATAATTTTGGTGGGCAGGGGTGGATTCGAACCACCGAAGCCGGAGGCGGCAGATTTACAGTCTGCTCCCTTTGACCGCTCGGGAACCTACCCATACTGGAGCTGGCGAACGGAATTGAACCATCAACCTGCTGATTACAAGTCAGCTGCTCTGCCAATTGAGCTACGCCAGCGTTATGGTGCCTCGGGGCGGAATCGAACCACCGACACGAGGATTTTCAGTCCTCTGCTCTACCGACTGAGCTACCGAGGCAAATTGCTTGGCGCTTTATTTTCAAAAATGCGCTTTTTAAAAATTTTTGCCAAAGAATAATCTTGGCAAAAAGGTTTTTAAAAAAATTTTGGCGACCCGGAAGGGACTCGAACCC
>DUVY01000155.1 GCA_012840805.1 Clostridiales bacterium
ACAACCTTTATAAAGTCAGTTATCCACCTAAGCACTTTTCTCTCCTAATAGCTTTTCGCAAAAGTCATAATAGAAATTGTATAGTATTTCGCTATAATCAATCATCTGTTCTTTCCATTAACTCCTTAAAGATATCTAACTCGCTTTTAGCATTAGCACTTTTCAATCCTGCTCTTGCCCTTGCAATTGGCGACAATCCTAACTGGTCAAATAACCTTATAGCCAGAGCTGCGTTGTCCGCACGCTTTTTAATGTTCGGGTTAGGCTTTGCTGTTGTCTTAAGCTTACCGTTTTTGTCTACGCCCAATGGGATGATTACATATGCTCTCGGGTCTTTCTTTAACTCTGCGTCTGCTTCGTCAGTTGCTACCTTTGCCCTGCAATACAATTCCATTAAATGCACATCGGCATCACTAACCCGACAATTGACAGTTTCTCTAAAAATACCAACAAGCCAATTCCAAACTTCCAACTCCGCTTCTGTCAATGTCGCTGGCGGTATAAACTCTTGACTTTCATAAACTGGCGTTGCACGCTCTCTATCTTTTATATATTTATTGCTTTTTGCGTATTTCTCTTTGTCAATGTTTACATTCGGTAATCTCGCCATTTATAAACCCTCCCAAAATTTATTGAACTCTTGTAGCGGACTGCCTCGCTCGTGTGACAAGCGATGGCATTCTGGACAAAGCAATTTCAAATTGTTTGCGTCTAATCTCTTTGACCAATCTTTTTCAATCGTGATTATGTGATGCACTTCTTTGCCGACTACAATTTTTCCATTTTCTCGACACTCTTCACAAAGACCGTTAGCCTCTGCAAACTTCCAATTTCTTAAAGCTCGCCATTCCTTGCTGTTATAGAAGTCTTTATATCTTTCTCGATAACTTGACAATTGTTTACTCCTTAACCGTTATGTTGTAAAAACAACCAAATAGTTTTCATTTTCGGGAATGTTTTAATAAGTGTTCATTGCGCGCTTTTTGATTTACCATTTATTTGCTGTTAGGGTAGGGGGGGTATGTATATGCCGCCCTTTCTATTTCCTCTATGCGTTCATTGAACTCTTGTATAGATAGTGAGATTTTGGTTAAGTAATCTATCTCTATGTTCTTGTATCCCATCTTCAACAGTGTATCTTTCGCTTCCTTAATCTTCCTTTCTATTACAAACCTATTTGCTTTGAGGAATATCTCCCTGCTTGTTTCCCCTTTTCCTGTTACTATTGCATACTTCATTAACATATCCCCTTATTTCTTTGGTTGAATTATCTTTCTCGTATTCTCCTCACAATGTACTAGTTTCAATAAGTTTAATTACTTCTCCGGTAGGCAAAAGAATATCACAAAGAATATACCCACCTTCTGTACGCTCATCATTGAAATCTACAACCTTTATCATTTTTAAGACATCTTCATACTTTCCACAATTTATCAAAAAATTATCCCATTCTTTTCTTGTCATCGTCATATTCTCCTCACAACAACATTAAATCTTTTTCGTCTTAAACTATCCCACCATAGAGAAAACCGCCCCGCAATTGGGACGGCTCTCTGACATGAAGGAGGAATTCTATGCACTAAGTGCTTTTCATTTTACATGTTAACATATACATGCGTATTATTAAATACTATTTCGTATTATGTTTTTTCTTGTTATCTCTTTTAATGCTTTCGGGTGTAGTATTTGTTTTACATGCTGTATTGAGTACTTTAATTTCTCGGCTATATCTTCCCACTTGTTGAATAGTATGTATCTATACTCTAGCAATAGCCTTAGCGTTGGGTCGCTCACTCTGTTAATTGCATTGCTTATTTCCGTCTTTGTTTTAACTAGCGTGTACAGCTTTTCTTCTAACTCTTTTCTTGCGTCCGCAATGCAAGCATAATACTTGTATATATCTTTTGACCCACCTTTGCTTATTTGCCCATAGCTTTGTGAACACTTAGTTACAATACAATTCCACCTCTCTATCTGTTCTTC